>NZ_OZ217340.1:0-167500 GCF_965111685.1 Streptococcus oralis | reverse complement strand
AAAAGGCACGCTCTCACCCATTAACGGGCTCGAACTTGTTGTAGGCACACGGTTTCAGGTTCTATTTCACTCCCCTCCCGGGGTGCTTTTCACCTTTCCCTCACGGTACTGGTTCACTATCGGTCACTAGGGAGTATTTAGGGTTGGGAGATGGTCCTCCCAGATTCCGACGGGATTTCACGTGTCCCGCCGTACTCAGGATACTGCTAGGTACAAAGACTATTTTAAATACGAGGCTGTTACTCTCTTTGGCTGATCTTCCCAAATCATTCTTCTATAATCTTTGAGTCCACATTGCAGTCCTACAACCCCGAAGAGTAAACTCTTCGGTTTGCCCTCCTGCCGTTTCGCTCGCCGCTACTAAGGCAATCGCTTTTGCTTTCTCTTCCTGCAGCTACTTAGATGTTTCAGTTCACTGCGTCTTCCTCCTCACATCCTTAACAGATGCGGGTAACAGGTAGTACCTGTTGGGTTCCCCCATTCGGAAATCCCTGGATCATCGCTTACTTACAGCTACCCAAGGCATATCGTCGTTTGTCACGTCCTTCTTCGGCTCCTAGTGCCAAGGCATCCACCGTGCGCCCTTATTAACTTAACCTTATTTTTTGACCTTTCAGTCATAAACTCTTATTAATACTACAGCGTTTTCGGTTTATTTTCTTGTTACTATTTGATATAGATATTCAATTTTCAATGTGCATTACTTGGTGATCTCTCACCAATGGAGCCTAGCGGGATCGAACCGCTGACCTCCTGCGTGCAAAGCAGGCGCTCTCCCAGCTGAGCTAAGGCCCCACAAGACCTCTCAAGACTAAACAAGACCAATGTGCAGTTCCTTATCCTTAGAAAGGAGGTGATCCAGCCGCACCTTCCGATACGGCTACCTTGTTACGACTTCACCCCAATCATCTATCCCACCTTAGGCGGCTGGCTCCTAAAAGGTTACCTCACCGACTTCGGGTGTTACAAACTCTCGTGGTGTGACGGGCGGTGTGTACAAGGCCCGGGAACGTATTCACCGCGGCGTGCTGATCCGCGATTACTAGCGATTCCGACTTCATGTAGGCGAGTTGCAGCCTACAATCCGAACTGAGACTGGCTTTAAGAGATTAGCTTGCCGTCACCGGCTTGCGACTCGTTGTACCAGCCATTGTAGCACGTGTGTAGCCCAGGTCATAAGGGGCATGATGATTTGACGTCATCCCCACCTTCCTCCGGTTTATTACCGGCAGTCTCGCTAGAGTGCCCAACTAAATGATGGCAACTAACAATAGGGGTTGCGCTCGTTGCGGGACTTAACCCAACATCTCACGACACGAGCTGACGACAACCATGCACCACCTGTCACCTCTGTCCCGAAGGAAAACTCTATCTCTAGAGTGGTCAGAGGGATGTCAAGACCTGGTAAGGTTCTTCGCGTTGCTTCGAATTAAACCACATGCTCCACCGCTTGTGCGGGCCCCCGTCAATTCCTTTGAGTTTCAACCTTGCGGTCGTACTCCCCAGGCGGAGTGCTTAATGCGTTAGCTGCGGCACTAAACCCCGGAAAGGGTCTAACACCTAGCACTCATCGTTTACGGCGTGGACTACCAGGGTATCTAATCCTGTTTGCTCCCCACGCTTTCGAGCCTCAGCGTCAGTTACAAGCCAGAGAGCCGCTTTCGCCACCGGTGTTCCTCCATATATCTACGCATTTCACCGCTACACATGGAATTCCACTCTCCCCTCTTGCACTCAAGTTAAACAGTTTCCAAAGCGTACTATGGTTAAGCCACAGCCTTTAACTTCAGACTTATCTAACCGCCTGCGCTCGCTTTACGCCCAATAAATCCGGACAACGCTCGGGACCTACGTATTACCGCGGCTGCTGGCACGTAGTTAGCCGTCCCTTTCTGGTAAGATACCGTCACAGTGTGAACTTTCCACTCTCACACTCGTTCTTCTCTTACAACAGAGCTTTACGATCCGAAAACCTTCTTCACTCACGCGGCGTTGCTCGGTCAGACTTCCGTCCATTGCCGAAGATTCCCTACTGCTGCCTCCCGTAGGAGTCTGGGCCGTGTCTCAGTCCCAGTGTGGCCGATCACCCTCTCAGGTCGGCTATGTATCGTTGCCTTGGTGAGCCGTTACCTCACCAACTAGCTAATACAACGCAGGTCCATCTGGTAGTGATGCAATTGCACCTTTTAAGCAAATGTCATGCAACATCTACTCTTATGCGGTATTAGCTATCGTTTCCAATAGTTATCCCCCGCTACCAGGCAGGTTACCTACGCGTTACTCACCCGTTCGCAACTCATCCGCTCGGTGCAAGCACCAAGCTTCAGCGTTCTACTTGCATGTATTAGGCACGCCGCCAGCGTTCGTCCTGAGCCAGGATCAAACTCTCATTAAAAGTTTGAGTTCTCACTCATTTCTGTCACTGACAGATTTATTGTTTTTTTCATTGTTCAGTACTATAACTTCAGTTATAGTGCCCTGCACATTGGTTCGTCTTGTTCAGTTTTCAAAGGTCTTTGTCTCTCACTTCTCTCATGAGCGACAACTATATTAGTATATCACAGCTACCTGCCTCTGTCAACAGATTTTTTAAACTTTTTTCAAGTTTTTTCTAGCCACAATACACCATAGTCCGTACGGGATTCGAACCCGTGTTACCGCCGTGAAAAGGCGGTGTCTTAACCCCTTGACCAACGGACCTGAGTTTTTCAACTCTTTCTATTATACCTACTTTTCATCCTTTGTCAAGAACTTTTTTTCCTCTTTAACGAAATTCTGAAAAGATAAGGGAAAGAGCCAGTTAAACTGACTCCCTTTATTTATCTTGCCAATTAGTTGCACGTTCCTCTCCCCACCAGTAAGGGAGCAATTCGGCAACCTTAATTGTTTTTCTTGTTTCGTAGTTCATCATGAACTCTGCTTCTTTATTTTCAGCATTCAATTCTAAGAGAAATTCTCTGCAAGCGCCACAGGGCATACCTGATCCTTCGCCGTAAGGAGGTTTATCTCGAAAGGCGAGGATTTTCTTAACTTTAGTTTGTCCTGAAAATTGATACATATTGAAGAGAGCCGCTCGTTCTGCACAGAGATGAAAAACACCACAAGTGCCCTCCATACAAAATCCTGTGAAGATCTGACCATCTTCTGCTTCTACCGCAGCAACAACATGGTTAGCATAAACAAAGTCAGAAACTTCATGGGGATTGAATAAGGTTCGTGCTTCTTCATACATTTTTTCCCATGTATCCATCGGAAGTCCTTTTTATTTAGAGATCTCTTTCAGCATGTTTTCAATATGCTGGATTGACTTTTCACGTCCGAGTAAGAAAATGGTGTCTGGTAATTCTGGTCCATGCATTTCACCTGAAACGGCAATACGAATCGGCATGAAGAGGTTTTTCCCTTTAATACCTGTTTCTTTTTGAACTGCTTTGATTTGTGGGAAGATGTTTTCTGTCACAAATTCTTCATCTGTCATTGCTTCTAGTTTCGCTTTGAAGGCTTCCAGAACAACAGGAACGGTTTCTCCTGCCATGACCTCGCGTTCAGCGTCTGTCAGCTCTGGGAAATCTGAGAAGAAAAGATCTGTCAATGGAACGATTTCATCCACTGACTTCATTTGTGGTTTGTAGAGTTCTACCATTTTTTCAGACTTGTCAGTCAAACGCCCTGCTTCTTCTAAGTATGGTTTAGCCATTTCAAAGATTGTCGCAAGATCAGCTCTCTTGATGTAGTCGTTGCTCATCCAGTCTAGTTTCTTCTGATCGAAGGCAGCAGGAGACTTGCTGAGACGATTTTCGTCGAAAAGTTTAATGAGTTCTTCGCGAGAGAAAATTTCATCTTCGCCACCAGGATTCCAACCGAGAAGGGCGATAAAGTTAAAGACAGCTTCTGGCAAATAGCCTTTCTTACGGTAATCTTCGATAAATTGAAGGGTATTGGTATCGCGTTTAGACAATTTTTTACCCGTTTCAGAGTTGATGATCAAAGTCATGTGACCGAACTCTGGAGCTTCCCAACCAAGAGCCTCATAAACCATAAGCTGTTTTGGTGTGTTGGCAATGTGGTCATCTCCACGGATAACATGAGAAATTTGCATATCGTGGTCATCAATAACAACAGCAAAGTTGTAAGTCGGGTATCCATCTTTCTTTTGAATTACCCAGTCACCACCGATATTACCACCTTCAAATTCGATATCGCCTTTGACCATGTCATGCCATTTGTAAATACCAGCTTCATTGACGGCTAAGCGAACGGTTGGGATGATACCAGCCGCTTCACGTTCTGCAATGTAAGTCGCCTTTTCTTCTTCGCTCATGCCAAGATATTCATTGATGTAGCGTGGTGTTTCGCCAGCTGCTTCTTGGCGTTCGCGCTCAGCTGCCAACTCTTCTTCTGTAACGTATGATTTGTAGGCTTTTCCTTCGGCCAGCAATTGATCGATGTATTTTTGATAGAGTTCCAAACGCTCTGATTGGCGGTAATTTTCATGAGTTTCTGGGCTTTCATCCCAATCCATGCCCAACCAGCGAAGATTTTCAAGCTGAGAACGTTCTCCATCCTCAACATGGCGTTTACGGTCAGTATCTTCGATACGAATGATAAAAGTTCCACCATGATGGCGTGCGTAAAGGTAGTTGAACAATGCTGTACGGGCATTTCCGATGTGTAGGAGTCCTGTTGGACTTGGTGCGTAGCGTACGCGGATATCTTTTGACATAGTTTCTCCTATAAAGTCTCTAGGCGTCTGCCTTTTTGCTTTCTATATTATATCACAAGTCTCGCCTGAGTCCAATGTCTACGAATAAAGAGAGTAAAAAGAGTGGACAAGCCACTCTTTTCTTCTATTATAGACGTGCGTTAAGTTCTTTGCTCAATTCTTCAAATCCTGGTTTCCCAAGAAGGGCAAACATGTTACGTTTGTAGGCTTCAACACCTGGTTGGTCAAATGGGTTGATGGCATTCAAGTAACCTGAAAGGGCGATAGCCAATTCGAAGAAGTAGATCGTGTAGCCAAGAGTGAAGGCATCTTGCTCTGGAAGGGTTACGTACATGTTTGGTACATCACCGTCAGTGTGGGCAAGAAGAACACCGTCAGTCGCTTTTTTGTTTACAAAGTCAACGTCTTTTCCTTGAAGGTAACCAAGTCCGTCAAGATCTTCTTCCAAGCTAGGGATAATCACGTTCTTACGTGGTTTGTCAACACGGACAACTGTTTCGAACATGATACGAGTCCCTTCTTGGATAAATTGACCCAATGAGTGCAAGTCAGTTGAGAAGTTAGCTGAAGTTGGGTAAATACCTTTTTGGTCTTTCCCTTCTGACTCACCAGCCAATTGTTTCCACCATTCTGAGAAGTATTGAAGTGAAGGCTCGTAGTTTACCAAGATTTCAGTAGCATAGCCTTTGCGGTAAAGGATGTTACGAACTGCCGCGTATTGGTAAGCTTCATTTTCAACAATCTTGTCTGAAGTGTAATCTTTACGAGCTGCATTCGCACCTTCCATAAGGGCTTTGATGTCTGCACCTGATGCTGCGATTGGAAGCAAACCAACTGCTGTCAATACTGAGAAGCGTCCACCGATGTCATCTGGAACAACAAATGTTTCCCAACCGTTGGCATCTGCTTCAACCTTAACAGCACCTTTTTGGCGGTCAGTTGTTGCATAGATACGTTTGTTGGCTTCTTCTTGACCGTATTTCTTAACCAAGAGTTCTTTGAAAACACGGAAAGCGATGGCTGGTTCAGTTGTTGTACCTGATTTAGAAATCACGTTTACTGAGAAGTCTTTCTCAGCTACGTACTCTACCAAGTCAGCAAGGTAAGTGGATGAGATTGAGTTTCCAGCGTAAAGGATTTGTGGAGCTTTGCGTTCTTCTTTTGTTTGCAAGTTAGCAAAGTGGTGGTTCAAGAAGTCAATAGCTGCTTTGGCACCAAGGTAAGATCCACCGATACCGATTACAACCAAAACATCGCTATCTGACTTGATTTGCTCAGCAGCTTTCAAGATGCGGTCAAATTCTTCGCGGTCATAGTTTTCAGGAAGGTCCAACCAACCCAAAAAGTCGCTACCAGCACCAGTTCCTTTACGAATCAATTCGTCTGCAGCTGTTACTTGTGCTTGCATGTATTCCACTTCATGTGGGGCAACAAATTTGTCTAAAACTTTTGAATAATCAAATTTAATATGTGACATGATAATCCTCCAATATTTCTTCTTTTCTATCATAACGCTTACCTTCGATTTTTTCAAGCTTTTTTATTGAATTTGCCCAATTTTTATCAGAATTCAAACGTTTGCGTAAAAACGCTAAAATACAAAAAATCTGATAGGACGAATAAAAACGGCTAGAGATTCTAACCGTTACAATTCATTTAATAAATACTCAAATAGTTCTAAATTACCGTCCTCTTCATTGACCAAAAACTCTGGATGCCACTGCAAACCGATGATACGATGCTCGTCGATAGACTCAATCGCTTCCACCGTCTGGTCGCGAGGATCTACAGCCGTTACACGGAAATTAGGTGCTAGGTCTTTGATACTTTGTCGATGGACTGAGTTGACCTGACTTTCTTTGCCGAACAACTGAGCCACCACGCTTCCTTCTACTGTTTCAATAGAATGAGAGGTCCCAAAGGGCAGGCCTTGCCAGTGTCCCTCAATTTCTTGGTGGAGCGTACCACCAAAAGCAACATTGACCAGCTGGACACCACGGCAGATTGCTAAAATGGGCTTATCCTGACGAAGGGCTTCCTTCAAGAGGGCCAGTTCAAACTCATCTCGCACTAGGTTGTAATCATCGCTCTCGATGGTCTTTTTCTCCCCATAAAACTGAGGATGGACATTTTGCCCACCTGTCAAGATGAGTTTGTCGATCATTTCCACATAATCGCGAACAATGGACTCATCCCCTACAGGAATCACTAAAGGGAGACCGCCGACTTGACGAATGCTCTCTGCAAATTTACAGGATACAGATGAGTGAACGTTTTTCCCTTCTGCATCTACTGGACATAGGTTTGCAGCAACTCCTACAACCGTTCTAGCCATGATGTGTCTCCTTTCGATTTTCTTGCGACAGTCTTATCTTATCACTCCAACCCTTTCCTGTCTAATATGTTTTTTTAAAGACCGTGATAAGTATTTTTTATGGATAAGAAAAAGTTGCCCAATAAGGACAACTTTTCTATTCGAAGACAAATTGATTGTGATACAGTTCTGAATAGAAACCGCCGAGCTTGAGCAACTCGTGATGATTTCCACGTTCAATGACCTCTCCATCTTTGAGGACAATAATCTGATCGGCATTGAGGATGGTCTTCAAACGATGGGCAATGACAAAACTGGTTCGACCTGCTACAACTGCCTCCATGGCATGTTGAATCTTGCTTTCTGTTACGGTATCGACATTGGAAGTCGCTTCATCTAAGATTAGGACTTGAGGATCTGTCATCAAAGTTCGAGCGATGGAAATCAATTGTTTCTGCCCAGTCGAGAAGATATTTTGCTCATCATCAATAAGGGTATCATACTTATCAGGCAAGCTTTCGATATAGTCATGAATATGAGTTGCCTTGGCAGCTGCTTCGACCATTTCCTGACTGGCATCTGGCACACCAAAGCGGATATTGTCTCGGATTGTTCCGCTAAACAAGACCGAATCCTGCAAGACAATACCGACCTTACTCCGCAGACTGTCCAAGTCGTAGTCACGGATGTCTTTGCCATCAAAGGAAATGCTACCTGAATCCACATCGTAGAAGCGATTGATGAGGTTCATAATGGTCGTCTTCCCTGAACCAGTCGGGCCTACAACTGCTATCATCTGCCCCTTAGGAGCTGAAATGCTAACATCTTTTAAAATCGGCTTGTCTGGCACATAAGAGAAATCAATGTGACTGATTTCAACACCTTCTCGCAATTCCGTAAAGGCAGGCGCATTTTGCGGGCGAATCTCTTCTTCTGCATCGAACATTTCTTGGATACGATCCGCCCCAGTAAAGGCCAACTGGAGACTCCCCCAACTCGCAGCCACCTGGATAATCGGCTGGTAGTACTGCTGAGAAAATTGGGTAAACATGACAATCAAGCCTAGGGCTGTCGTTGTTTCGATACTTGGATCGTTCAGCAAGACCGCAGAACCTGCAAAAATAACGATGGCCGTATTGACCAAGCTCATCCCATTCATAACAGGAAAGAGGATACCTGAGAACATTCTCCCTTTAAAGGTCGCCTTACGCACGCGCTCATTTTGCTCCACAAAGCCTGCTACGATGTCGTCTTGAATCCCTTGTACGATAACAGCTTTCTGTCCAGAAATACTCTCATCCATGTAGGCGTTGAGTTTCCCAACCTCTTTTTGCTGGAGATTGGTATACTTGCGGGCCATTTTCACGATGAAAACCAACATGAGAAAGGCCACCGGGGTGCTGGCTACTGTTATCAGGGCTAGCGTCACATTTCTTGAAAACATAACAAAGATCAAACCGATGTAAAGAGCAATATTGCTCATGACCTGAACTAGACTTTCATTGAAGGCTTGAAGGATGTTGTCCAAGTCACTCGTGAAGCGAGAAAGGATATCGCCATCCTGATGGCGGTCAAAGAAAGAAACCGTTAAACGAGAAAGTTTGCCAAAGAGGCCCTTACGCATCTCATTTGTCGACTCAGCAATCACACGAGTCATCAAGGTCATGTAAATCAAACTGGATACCACTAAGGCGAGGACAACCAGAGCTAGATTCAGCATCAGAGCTGACAAACTCTGCCAGGCTAGTTCGGAAGTCCCATTTTGATAAGCTAGAACTAGGTTAGCTAGCTCCGTGACTGCTTGACCTGAAAAAACTGGAAAGAGGGCTTGGGCAATCGTCGCAACTGCAACCATCAGAACCACAATGACAAAGGAGAACTTGTAAACTTTAAAATAATTCCAGAAAAATCGAACGGTTTTCATTTTATTCCTCCTTTCCCTTTTGTGTTTCGTAGATTTCGCGGTAGACGGCATTGTTAGCTACCAAATCTGCATGCCGTCCTTCTCCAATCAAACGCCCTTGATCCAAGACCAAAATCTTGTCCGCATGGACGACTGAACTGATCTTTTGAGCGATGATAATGGTTGTTGTCCCTTTCAGGTCTTTATTCAAAGCTTCCTGTACGAGTCTTTCTGACTTGGCATCTAGGGCTGAAGTCGAATCGTCAAAAATCAGGATACGGGGATTGCTGACAATCCCACGGGCAATGGACATCCGTTGCTTTTGTCCACCAGAAAAGTTGGTGCCACGTTCTTCGACCTGACTCTCAAATTTGTTTTCCATGCGTCCGATAAATTCGCTGGCTTGGGCAATCCGTGCTGCACGTTCCATTTCTGACACGCTGGCATTGCCTTTTCCTTGGCGAAGATTATCTGCAATGGTCCCGCTAAAGAGAATAGCACGTTGCAAGACGATGGAAACTGTTTTACGCAAGGTTCCCTCGCTGACATCTCGAATATCCTTGCCACCAATCTTAATAGATCCCTCTTGTGGATCAAACAGTCGTGGAATTAACTGAGCCAAGGTAGACTTCCCTGCTCCAGTCGCTCCAACCACACCCACCATCTGACCAGGCGCAATTTCAAAGGTTACATTCTTCAGCATAGGCTCGTCATCATTGGGATAGGTGAAGGTCACATTTTCAAAAGAGAGACTTCCTTCTAATTCTTCGTCTGGGAGATCTTTAAAGGTCATCGCTGGCTCGGTATCTAGAATCTCGCGGATACGACGCAAGGAAATCATGGCACGGCTGACAGAATTCCCTAAAAATCCAACCATGATGATGGTAAAGATAATCTGGCTGAGATAGTTGATAAAGGAAGCAATAGAGCCCACAACAGATGGATCTGACTGAGCCATACCTGCCACCAACCAGATAGAGAGGAAGACCGCCCCATAGCCGACTAACATCATAAAGGGTTCTATAACTGAGAAGGCATAACCGATATAAAGATTTTGGCCGAGAAGTTCATCAGAAACATCGGTAAATTTGTCAAATTGTGCTTTTTCTTGTACAAAGGATTTGACCACGCGCACACCACGTAAATTTTCTTTGGCGATAGCATTAATCCGTTCAAGAAGGGTTTGAAACTTAGCAAATCGTGGCCCCATCATCCCCATCATGATGGCAGTTAGTGCAAAGATTAGGAGCACCATGAGGACAATCACCCACCAAAGTGACGGAAGAGTGTGAACCGCCAAGATAAAGGAACCAATAAAAAGAAGAGGGAGACGGAAGAGGATTTGAAAAGCCATCATCACCACGTTCTGAATTTGGTTAATATCATTGGTCATACGGACGACAAGGTTGCCGGCATTAAACTGCTCGATATTGGCATAAGAAAAAGTCTGAATCTTGCGAAAAGCGTCTTCACGAAGGTCCGAAGACACTCCTTGAGCAATATAGGCAGCAAGCGTTACATTGACTCCACCTGCAACCAGACCGACTAGGGCTACTCCTATCAGCCAAGCGCCAATACTATAAATAGCCTCATTTTGTCCGGCCAACAAAGCCTCTAACACCTCTTGCAAATAGCGCGGTTGCAAGAGCGAGCTCGCAACCATCAAGCCTGTCATCATTAGGGATGCCAAGGCCTGCCATTTATAGGTTTTTATCTTTTTAATGAGCATATTTCCTCCTAATAAAATAGATAAAGAGAGCGACATCCTGCGTCAGCTCCTTCTCATTCGTTCATATTGATGCTATTCTAGCAAAAAAGAGGCATCTTGTCAAAGAAGTCTCCTTATTATAAATTAGTGCGCTTTCATCTACAGGTGATGCATGAAAAGGCTTTTTATGGTAAAATGAAAGGAAGAACTCTTACAAGGAGGAAAAGATGAAGAAACAAACCATCGCTGTCTTGGGTCCTGGTTCTTGGGGAACTGCCCTTTCGCAGGTCCTAAACGACAATGGACACGAGGTTCGTATTTGGGGAAATATTTCTGACCAAATTGATGAAATCAATAACCAACACACAAACAAACGCTACTTCAAAGATATCCTACTGGACGAAAAAATCAAAGCCTATCATGACTTGGAAGAAACACTAAAGGATGTGGATGCTGTTTTATTTGTGGTCCCAACAAAAGTAACGAGACTGGTTGCCCAACAAGTGGCAAAGGTGCTCGATCACAAAGTTGTCATCATGCATGCCTCCAAAGGATTGGAACCAGATAGCCACAAACGTCTATCAACTATTCTTGAAGAGGAAATTCCAGTCGATCTCCGTAGTGAAGTCGTCGTTGTTTCAGGACCTAGCCACGCTGAGGAAACGATTGTGCGGGATATTACCTTGATCACTGCAGCCTCTAAAGACCTCGAAACTGCCCAGTACGTTCAAAACCTCTTTAGCAATCACTACTTCCGTCTCTATACTAATACGGATGTTATCGGGGTTGAAACCGCTGGTGCTCTCAAAAACATCATCGCAGTTGGCGCTGGGGCACTACATGGTCTAGGATTTGGCGACAATGCCAAGGCGGCTATCATTGCCCGTGGCTTAGCTGAAATCACCCGTCTAGGGGTCGCTCTGGGAGCTAATCCTCTGACTTATAGCGGGCTTTCTGGAGTTGGGGATTTGATTGTAACGGGAACATCTGTCCACTCTCGTAACTGGAGGGCCGGTGATGCTCTCGGTCGTGGAGAATCCCTCACAGACATCGAAGCAAACATGGGTATGGTCATCGAAGGCATCTCAACAACTCGAGCGGCTTACGAATTGGCTCAGGAATTGGGTGTCTACATGCCAATCACACAGGCTATTTACCGAGTTATCTACGAAGGTGTCAATATCAAAGAAGCAATCACTGACATCATGAACAATGAATTTAAAGCAGAAAACGAATGGTCTTAGACCCTTATAGAAAGGAACATCATGAAACAAAAAGTCAGAAAAGCAGTCATCCCAGCCGCTGGATTGGGAACTCGCTTCCTCCCAGCAACTAAGGCCTTGGCCAAGGAAATGTTGCCAATCGTAGACAAGCCAACTATCCAGTTTATCGTTGAAGAAGCTCTCAAGTCTGGAATCGAAGATATCTTGGTTGTTACGGGTAAGTCAAAACGTTCTATCGAGGACCACTTCGACTCAAACTTCGAATTGGAATATAACCTTAAAGAAAAAGGGAAAACAGATCTTCTGAAGCTGGTTGATGAGACAACCGGCATGCGCCTGCATTTTATCCGTCAAACACATCCACGTGGTCTCGGCGATGCTGTTTTACAAGCCAAGGCTTTCGTCGGAAATGAACCTTTTGTCGTTATGCTTGGTGATGATTTGATGGATATCACAGACGAAAAGGCTGTTCCACTTACCAAACAACTCATGGATGACTACGAGCGTACTCACGCGTCTACTATCGCTGTTATGCCTGTCCCTCACGACGAAGTATCTGCCTATGGGGTTATTGCTCCGCAAGGAGAAGGGAAAGATGGTCTTTACAGCGTTGAAACCTTCGTTGAAAAACCTGCGCCAGAGGATGCTCCTAGCGACCTTGCTATCATCGGACGCTACCTCCTCACACCTGAAATTTTCCAAATCCTCGAAAACCAAGCTCCAGGTGCAGGAAATGAAATTCAGCTGACAGATGCAATCGATACCCTCAATAAAACACAACGTGTATTTGCTCGTGAGTTCAAAGGGGCTCGTTACGATGTCGGAGATAAGTTTGGCTTTATGAAAACATCCATCGACTACGCTCTCAAACACCCACAAGTCAAAGACGACTTGAAAGACTACCTCATTCAACTCGGGAAAGAGCTGGCTGGGGGGGAATAGAAGAATATTCCATATAAAAAGAAGAACTAGGATAGTTAATTATCCCAGTTCTTTTTATTTAATATTGCTATTCTTTAGAACATCTACTTAAAAAGGAATCTGTATTTCTCAGTTCACTTACTTATAAACTCCATCGAATTGGTCTCAAACTCCATGAAAGCGCTATGATATTATTTGTTTTTAAACAAATATAGGAGTACAATGAATTAGTATAATAAAATAAAAAGCACCGAATCGGTGCTCGCTTTCTCAAGTTGTGTACGGACAAAGCCTTATTTTAACTTGCTGTGTTGTTTCGAATAGTTCCAACACTTGTATTGTATACCATTCTTTTAAAAATTGCAAGAAGAAATCTATATATTGAAAATGTTTTACAATTTCTTGATTTTAATAGTCAAAAGATATATAATTTAGCCAAGGTTAATATATTAGCATTTGCTGATAAGAACTTAAAGAGTATAACTCAAAGGAGAACACTAAATGAGCAACAAACCTTACTCTATCGGACTTGATATCGGAACAAACAGCGTCGGATGGGCCGTCATTACGGATGACTATAAGGTGCCATCGAAAAAGATGAAAGTTCTGGGCAATACTGATAAACATTTTATCAAGAAGAATCTGATTGGAGCTTTATTATTTGATGAAGGGACTACTGCTGAAGATAGACGTCTAAAACGAACCGCGCGCCGTCGCTATACCCGTCGAAAAAATCGTCTTCGCTATCTTCAAGAAATCTTTTCTCAGGAAATAAGCAAGGTGGATAGTAGTTTCTTTCATCGACTAGATGACTCCTGTTTAGTTCCTGATGATAAAAGAGGGAGTAAATACCCTATTTTTGCTACCTTGATAGAAGAAAAAGAATATCATAAGCAATTTCCAACTATCTATCATTTGAGGAAACAGCTGGCGGACTCAAAAGAAAAAGCTGACTTGCGCTTAATCTATCTGGCATTAGCTCATATGATTAAATACCGCGGACATTTTTTATATGAAGAATCTTTCGATATTAAAAACAATGATATTCAAAAAATCTTTAACGAGTTTATAAACATTTACGATAACACCTTTGAAGGAAGTTCACTTAGCGGACAAAACGCGCAAGTAGAAGCAATTTTTTCTGATAAAATTAGTAAATCTGCAAAGAGAGAACGCGTTCTAAAACTCTTTCCTGATGAAAAATCCACTGGTTTATTCTCGGAATTTCTCAAGTTAATTGTAGGAAATCAAGCTGAGTTTAAAAAACATTTTGACTTGGAAGAAAAAGCTCCGCTACAATTCTCTAAGGATACCTACGATGAGGATTTGGAAAACTTACTCGGACAAATTGGAGATGGTTTTGCAGACCTTTTTCTAGTTGCTAAAAAACTCTATGATGCTATTCTTCTATCAGGAATCTTAACTGTTTCAGATCCTTCAACCAAGGCCCCGCTATCGGCATCTATGATTGAGCGCTATGAAAGCCACCAAAAAGACTTGGCAGCTTTAAAACAATTCATCAAAAACAATCTTCCAAAAAAATATGATGAAGTTTTTTCTGATCAATCTAAAGAGGGGTATGCTGGGTATATCAATGGCAAGATCACTCAAGAAGCATTTTACAAATACATCAAAAATCTTCTCTCTAAGTTCGACGGAGCAGACTATTTCCTTGATAAAATCGAATGTGAAGATTTTTTGAGAAAACAACGCACCTTTGATAATGGTTCTATTCCTCACCAAATTCATCTTCAAGAGATGAATGCCATTCTCCGTCGACAAGGAGAACATTATCCATTTTTGAAGGAAAACAGAGAAAAAATTGAGAAAATCTTGACCTTCCGTATTCCTTACTACGTTGGCCCATTGGCTCGTAGCAATCGTGATTTTGCGTGGCTTACTCGAAATTCTGATCAAGCAATCAGACCTTGGAACTTTGAAGAAATTGTTGATAAAGCAAGCTCTGCGGAAGACTTCATCAATAAGATGACTAACTATGACTTGTATCTCCCAAAGGAAAAAGTTTTGCCTAAGCACAGTCTCTTGTATGAAACGTTTGCTGTCTATAATGAATTAACAAAAGTAAAATTTATTGCAGAAGGATTGAGAGACTATCAATTCCTTGATAGTGGGCAGAAGAAGCAAATTGTCAATCAACTATTCAAAGAGAAAAGAAAAGTAACTGAAAAAGACATCATTCATTATCTACACAATGTTGATGGCTACGATGGAATCGAACTAAAAGGAATTGAAAAACAATTTAACGCTAGTCTTTCTACTTATCATGATTTACTCAAAATTATCAAGGATAAAGAGTTTATGGATGATTCTAAAAATGAAGAGATTCTTGAAAACATCGTCCACACGCTAACTATCTTTGAAGATCGTGATATGATTAAGCAACGCCTTGCTCAATATGACTCTCTCTTTGATGAAAAGGTAATCAAGGCACTAATTCGCCGACATTATACTGGTTGGGGAAAACTCTCTGCTAAGCTGATTAACGGTATCTGTGATAAGCAAACAGGGAATACGATTCTTGATTATCTGATTGATGACGATAAAATCAATCGCAACTTCATGCAGTTAGTCAACGATGACGGACTTTCCTTCAAAGAAATTATCCAAAAAGCACAAGTGGTTGGCAAGACAGATGATGTGAAGCAAGTCGTCCAAGAACTCCCAGGCAGTCCTGCTATTAAAAAGGGAATTTTACAAAGTATCAAGATAGTTGATGAACTTGTCAAGGTGATGGGCCATGCTCCTGAGTCCATTGTGATTGAGATGGCACGAGAAAATCAGACAACTGCCAGAGGGAAAAAGAATTCTCAACAAAGATATAAGCGCATTGAAGATGCACTGAAAAATTTAGCACCTGAGCTTGATTCAAATATATTAAAAGAACATCCAACAGATAATATTCAACTTCAAAATGATCGTCTCTTCCTCTACTATCTCCAAAATGGGAGGGATATGTATACTGGGAAATCTCTTGATATCAACCAACTGAGCAGCTATGACATTGACCACATCGTCCCACAGGCCTTTATCAAGGATGATTCTCTTGATAACCGTGTCTTGACTAGTTCAAAGGATAATCGTGGGAAATCCGATAATGTTCCAAGTTTAGAAGTCGTTCAAAAAAGAAAAGCTTTTTGGCAACAATTGTTGGATTCCAAATTGATTTCAGAACGTAAATTGAATAATTTAACCAAGGCTGAACGTGGCGGGCTAGATGAGCGAGATAAAGTTGGCTTCATCAAACGCCAACTAGTTGAAACACGTCAAATCACAAAACACGTTGCACAGATTTTGGATGCTCGCTATAATACAAAAGTGAATGAGAAGGATAAGAAGAACCGTACCGTCAAAATCATCACTTTGAAATCCAACCTTGTTTCCAACTTCCGTAAAGAATTTAGGTTATACAAGGTTCGGGAAATCAATGACTACCACCATGCACATGATGCCTACTTAAATGCCGTAGTGGCTAAGGCCATCCTTAAAAAATATCCTAAACTAGAGCCTGAATTCGTCTATGGTGAGTATCAAAAGTACGATCTTAAGCGCTACATCTCAAGATCCAAAAATCCTAAAGAAGTCGAAAAAGCAACTGAAAAATATTTCTTCTACTCAAACTTGTTGAACTTCTTTAAAGAAGAGGTACATTACGCAGACGGAACCATCGTAAAAAGAGAAAATATTGAATACTCCAAGGATACTGGAGAAATCGCTTGGAATAAGGAAAAAGATTTCGCTACAATCAAAAAAGTTCTTTCACTTCCGCAGGTGAATATTGTGAAGAAGCGAGAGGTGCAAACAGGTGGCTTCTCTAAAGAGTCTATTCTTCCTAAAGGAAATTCTGACAAGCTAATCCCTCGAAAAACAAAGGATATTCTTTGGGATACTACTAAATACGGGGGATTTGATAGCCCTGTTATCGCCTATTCGATCTTGCTCATTGCCGATATCGAAAAAGGAAAAGCGAAAAAACTGAAGACTATCAAAACTCTAGTTGGTATCACGATTATGGAAAAGGCCGCTTTTGAGGAGAATCCAATAACTTTCCTTGAAAATAAAGGCTATCATAATGTCCGTAAAGAAAACATCCTCTGCCTACCTAAGTATAGTTTATTTGAACTGGAAAATGGTCGCAGACGACTACTTGCAAGTGCGAAAGAACTTCAAAAAGGCAATGAAATAGTGCTTCCAGTATATTTAACAACCTTGCTCTACCATTCTAAAAATGTCCATAAACTAGACGAACCAGGACATTTAGAATACATTCAGAAACACCGAAATGAATTTAAGGATTTATTAAATCTTGTATCTGAGTTCTCTCAAAAATATGTCCTCGCAGATGCAAATCTAGAGAAAATCAAGAACTTATATGCAGACAATGAGCAAACAGATATAGAAATTCTAGCAAATTCGTTTATCAATTTGTTGACCTTTACTGCTTTGGGTGCTCCTGCTGCCTTTAAATTTTTGGGCAAAGATGTTGATCGAAAACGATACACAACTGTATCCGAAATCCTCAACGCCACCCTCATCCACCAATCCATCACTGGTCTCTACGAGACTCGGATTGACTTAAGCAAACTAGGAGAAGACTAATGGGATGGAGAACCGTTGTTGTCAATACACACTCTAAGCTCTCCTACAAGAACAATCACTTGATTTTTAAAGATGCCTCTCGGACAGAGTTGATTCACCTGTCCGAGGTGGACATCCTGCTTTTAGAGACGACGGATATCGTTCTCTCCACTATGCTGATAAAACGCTTGGTGGATGAAAATATTCTGGTCATCTTTTGTGATGATAAACGCTTGCCAACGGCATACTTAATGCCCTACTACGGTCGGCACGATTCCAGCTTGCAACTCTCTCGTCAAATTACTTGGAGCGAGGAGGCTAAAGCACAAGTTTGGACCACCATTATTGCACAAAAAATTCTTAATCAGGCTTTTTATCTGGGGAGTTGTGGTTTTCTAGAAAAATCTCAGTCCGTCATTGATCTCTATCATGGTTTGGATTTGTTTGATCCTAGTAACCGCGAAGGGCACGCAGCTCGGATTTATTTTAACACCTTGTTTGGAAATGATTTTAGCCGTGAACAAGATAATGATGTCAATGCTGCCTTAGACTACGGTTACACCTTAATTTTGAGTATGTTTGCGCGTGAGATTGCATTGTCTGGTTGTATGACCCAGTTTGGCTTGAAACATGCCAACCAGTTCAATCAATTCAACCTCGCTAGCGATATTATGGAGCCTTTCCGTCCGATTATTGATAGAATTGTCTATGAAAATCGAAACAGTTCTTTTGTCAAAATCAAACGAGAACTTTTCACTATTTTCTCAAATACCTTTCACTACAATGGCAAAGATATGTATCTGTCCAATATCGTCAGCGACTATACTAAGAAAGTCATCCAAGCTCTCAATCAACCCGAGAAAGGAGTTCCTGAGTTTAGGATATGAGTTATCGATATATGCGTATGATTTTAATGTTTGATATGCCAGTTGATACCGTAGAGGAACGTAAGGTCTATCGGAAATTTCGGAAGTTCCTCATAGACGAGGGATTTATCATGCACCAATTCTCAATCTATAGCAAGCTCTTGCTCAACAACTCTGCTAATAACGCCATGATTGAGCGACTCAAGGCTCATAACCCTAAAAAAGGGAACATTACTCTCTTAACCGTTACAGAAAAGCAGTTTTCTCGCATGATTTACTTACATGGTGAGCGAAATACCAGCGTAGCAAACTCCGACGCACGCTTGGTCTTTCTGGGAGAGGAGCCTAGAGATGAAGATTAATTTCCCACTATTGGATGAACCATTAACTATTGAAAATGCAACCTTTTTAGTGTTGGAAGACCAGTTTACCTTTTCAACTATCGTCAAGCAATTCTACCAATATACTGATGATGGGGAGTTGAAGTTGTTTGATAGAAATCTAAAAGCTCTGAAAGAGGCTGAGTTACTAGTGATAACGGATGTCTTAGGATACAATCTCAACTCACCTGCCATGCTCAAGCTGATACATGCTGATTTAGAAAATCAACTCAATGACAAGCCCGAAGTCAAGTCCATGATTGAAAAGTTGGTTGCTACGATTACAGAATTGCTGGCATTTGAGTGTTTGGAAAACGAGTTAGACCTAGAGTATGATGAAATTACCATTCTAGAGTTAATCGATGCACTTGGTGTCAAAGTCGAAAGCCTGAGTGATACACCTTTTGAAAAGATGCTAGAAATTGTCCAGGTTTTTAAATATCTTTCTAAAAAGAAACTCCTTGTTTTCATCAATGCATCCGCCTATCTATCAAAGGATGAGTTAGTAAATTTGATAGAGTATATCCAACTCAATCAACTAAGAGTCTTATTTGTCGAACCTCGAAAAGTCTTTGATTTTCCGCAGTATGTGCTGGATCAAGACTATTTCTTGAACCCTGAAAATATGGTATAATAAGAGTAACAATTGGAACCTGACGAGCTGAAGTCTGGCTGAGACGAATGGCGCGATTACGAAATTTCGGAAGAAAAATTTTTCTACGAGGTTTTAGAGCTGTGTTGTTTCGAATGGTTCCAAAACCACCATGTTAGATAACCTGAAGCTTGGTTAGTTTTAGAGCTGTGTTGTTTCGAATGGTTCCAAAACAGTTCGTGAGCTGGTCACAAGGGACTATGTGTTTTAGAGCTGTGTTGTTTCGAATGGTTCCAAAACCATTTTGAATTTTGGATATCATGGTCAGCTGTTTTAGAGCTGTGTTGTTTCGAATGGTTCCAAAACGTGCAGGACAAGTCTTGCTTAACATTTAAAGTTTTAGAGCTGTGTTGTTTCGAATGGTTCCAAAACTCAAGTTCGTTGACTCTCCCATGTCAATCAGTTTTAGAGCTGTGTTGTTTCGAATGGTTCCAAAACGCATTTCGTGGCTGGTTATAAGTACAGTATGTTTTAGAGCTGTGTTGTTTCGAATGGTTCCAAAACTTAATTTCTGCAACCATTGATTTAATCACTGTTTTAGAGCTGTGTTGTTTCGAATGGTTCCAAAACCTTGGAAGTATCGGGATCTCGTGCTGCATTGTTTTAGAGCTGTGTTGTTTCGAATGGTTCCAATCTACAAAAAAAGCTACTCATTTTTTGAGTAGCTTTTTAACTATTCCATCCCTTACACATAGCTCATTCCCTTATAGCAAAGGAAAACGGCTAGTACAATAAAAAGTAGGGTTGCTCCTATTCGCTGGCTGGTGCTATACATTCTTTTTTCCCATTTGACTGGAAAAATGACTGCTAGAAAAGCACCGCCTACTGCGCCACCAATATGCCCTGCTAGGCTGATTCCTGGAATCAGAACACTTCCAATGATATTTATCACGAAAAGCGTCAGGTAGGATTGCCCCAACTGCTGGATATAGGAGTTGCGAGTTGCGTAACGCAAGACGATAATCGCAGCAAATAACCCATAGAGAGAAGTGGAGGCCCCTGCTGCTAGGACTTTCGGTGTGAAAGCAAAAACAAAGAGATTACCCATCATTCCTGATAAGAGATAGAGAAAGAAGAACTGCTTAGAACCGAAAATCTCCTCCACCTGTCGTCCAAGAAAGTAGAGTGAAATCATATTGACAATGAAATGCTCCCATCCAATATGCACAAATATAGCCGAAAAAAGGCGCCATATCTGCTCGGGGAACAAACGAATGATCGGTCCATACATGGCTCCAAACTGAAGCAAGGTATCTGCTCGTTCAAAATTTAAACCTGTAAGAACCAACATCAAGAGAAATACCAATGCTGTCACTAGGAGGAAGAAACTGGTCACAGGATAACGTTTATCAAAGATTTCCTTCATCTATTAGCACCTCCTGAACGGCAATATCATGGTCTTCCGAGTTGAAATCCTGAATTTGACAAGGATAGATTGTGCTCAGACTCTGCCCAGCAAAATGTTCCAGATAGCGGTCGTAGTAACCTCCACCATAGCCAATCCGATAACCCTCTGTTGTAAAAGCCAAGCCCGGAACATGAATCAAATCAATCTGAGACGGTTCCACCACTTCCAAGTCGCCTTGCGGTTCCAGTAAGCCAAAGGAAGTTTTTACCAACTGCTGTGGATTGTAGACCACAAACTCCATACGCCCCTTGGGATAGGTTTTGGGTATCAGAACTTTTTTGCCGTCATTCAGCGCCTGCTCGATCAATTCTTGCGTTTGAAATTCATGAGGGAAGGAGAGATAGGTTGCGATGGTCTTGGCTTCTTGGTAAAAGGGGTGATTTAAAAATCGCTCTGTTAAAGCTTGATCCATAGCCTGTTTTTGTTCCTGAGATATAGCCTTCATTTCGTGTAAGACTTGCTTTCGTAGTTCTGCTTTCATAGACAATTCCTCTACTCTGCTGCCTTCTTTTTCAGGAAACTAGATACCACTTCCACCCCAACGGCTAAGGCTTCTTCCTTGGGACTCATCTGAGGGTGATGAAGGGCGTAGGGACTGTCGATACCTAGCCAGAACATAACGCCATCTACCTTCGAAAGGAGATAGCCAAAATCCTCACCTGTCATAGCAGGCTCGATATCAATCAACTCAATTCCCTCTTTCTCTTCAAAAAAGTCCATCAGTTCACGCGCCAAGGCTGAATTATTCTCAACAGGTAGGTAGCCCCCTTGTTTGAGTTCTACATCGACTTCCATATCAAAGGCTGCTGCAACCCCTTCTGCGACTGTCTTGACTCTTTTTTGTACCAAGAGGCTCATGTCTTGAGTCAAGGCGCGAATGGTTCCGTGTAAAAATGCTGTGTCTGTAATGACATTGTTGGTTGTTCCAGCTTGGAAAAGGCCAAAGGTCACCACCGCCCCCTCGATTGGATTGACATTGCGGCTGACAACTGACTGTACTTGGGTTACAAAGTAACTAGCAGCCACCAAGGCGTCATTGGCTTCATGCGGAAAGGCTGCGTGTCCTCCTTTTCCTTTGAAACGAATCTTCACCTCACAAGTCCCTGCAAAGAGCGTATGGGTATTGGTCGCAATCTGTCCAACCTTTAGATCCGGACGAACATGGAGACCATAAAACTGGTCTGGCAACCAATCTCCAAAAGCACCATCCTCATACATGAGCATACCACCAGCTTCATTTTCTTCAGCAGGTTGAAACAGAAAAAGCAGATTATTCTTGGGTTGCTCCTCAAGGGCGCGTTCGAGACAGCCCAAGGCAATAGTCATATGAAAATCATGGCCACAAGCATGCATGCGACCTTGGTGTTGAGAAGCGAAAGGCAGTCCTGTTTGTTCGACGATAGGCAGACCATCAATGTCTGTTCGCCAACCAATAGTTCGCTCCGGCTGACTTCCCTGCAGGTAGACCAAAATCCCTGTCCGCCAAGTACGAACTTGAACAAAGTCCTTGCCTGCAGTCAATTTCTCAATCACATCCAGCAAATAAGCATGAGTCTTGAACTCCTCCAAGCCAATCTCTGGAATCTGGTGTAAATCTCGTCGAGTCTGAATCAAATCTAACATCTATCGATCCTCCTTTTGATAGAAGAAAGAGGCTGGAAAAAGGGTTCCGCCTCTTTTTTACTTTTACAATTACAAGGTGCGAAGCGCATCCTCTAGCGCTGTTTTTTGTTGGGTTTGGGCATCAATTTCTTTGATGATACGAGCCGGAACACCTGCTACTACAACGTTTTCTGGGACATCTTGGGTAACGATAGCTCCTGCGGCAACGACTGAACCACTACCGATTTGTACCCCTTCGATAACCACTGCATTAGCACCGATAAGAACATTGTCTCCAACACGGACTGGTTCAGCACTAGCTGGCTCAATCACACCCGCCAAAACTGCACCTGCACCAACGTGACTGTTTTTCCCAACGATGGCACGGCCACCAAGGATAGCACCCATGTCAATCATGGTTCCAGCACCGATTTCAGCACCGATATTGATAACTGCTCCCATCATGATAACAGCATTGTCACCAATTTCCACATGGTCACGGATAATAGCACCTGGCTCGATACGAGCGTTGATAGCACGTTTATCTAGCAAGGGAACGGCAGAATTACGAGCATCTTGCTCGACAACATAATCCTGATTTTCTACCAAGCCTTCGAGAAGCGGAGCGATATCCTTCCAATCTCCAAAAAGAACATTGCCTAGCTTGACAACAGAGCTTGGTACAGCAGTTGCAAGTTCCCCTTCAAAGGTTACTTTGACACTGGTTTTCTTTTCTGCATTAGCGATAAATTGGATAATTTCTTGAGCGTTCATTTTTGTAGCAGTCATAGGTGCCTCCTGGTTCGTTATAATGATACCTATTCTACCAAAAAAGGCCTCAAATTTGAAGCCTCAACTATCAAATAATCATCTTTACTTGGCTTGTTTTGCTTCTTCAACAGATAAGAAAATCATCGGAACGATAATCAACACCATAGCCAAGGCAAAAAAACCATCCATGACCAATCCCAGAAAAAGAACACTTAATAAAGCTGAAGAGAGCGGTTCGCTAGCACTCACCACCGATACAACCAGCGGGGAAACGAGTGACACAGCCTTCATAGATAGGAAAAAGGCAAAAGCAGTACCAAACACGGCAATCGTCAGACAAATCAGCACACTTACCAGATCAACTTGAAAACTTATCCGATAAATAGGGTAAAGGAAATTACTAAAGAGCCCTGCCAGAATCATCCCCCAACCAACAGTCGGAACGAAACCGTAGCGCCGTGCAAAACGCTGAGGCAGGATAACATTAAACATGACCCCTACTGCACTGAGCAAACCAGTCACTAGAGCCAAGGGTGTCATGGATAACTGGGACAAATCCCCTTTTGTAGATATCAAAAAAACACCGAGCATGGCAATTAAAACATAGAGAATCGCTGTAATCGAAGCTTTTTTCTGGTAAACGATTCGATTGTAAAACAGGATAAAAACAGGGCTGATAAATTGCAAAATGGTCGCCGTCGTCGCATTGGAATACTCAACGCAGAGATAGAAGAAAAACTGCACAGAAAAAATACCTAGAATAGCATAGGCTAAGAAAGGTAGATAATTTTTCTTATCACGCCAGATGTCCAACAAGCGGCTACGCAACTGAAAGGCAGATAGACCTAAAACCAAACTCCCCGCCACTAATAAACGCATAGAAGTAATCCATCCAGAGGACACTGGATAATGAGTGAAAAAATACTCTCCTAAAATCCCACAAATCCCCCAGATTAGGCCTGAGAGTAGCGAGTATACTGTTCCCTTAACAATCTTTTTCTGATAATGATTCATATTATTATTGTAACACGAAACCAACAAAGAAAAAAGTAGCAACAAGGAGAAATTACTAACCTTGCTACTACTCTTTCTTAACGATTAAATAGACGTGAACGTCCTGTAGAACCACTCTGAGTATTTCCACTCGAACTTGAGCTTGGAGGAGTCACTGCCGGAATGCCTCCTAGAATATTCTTCCATGCGTTCAGATAATCTGCATCGCTTCCTCCAATAGCAAAGCGATAGGTGGTCACTGGGGCACCTTCTTTAGTAGCCCAGTAGCTCGTTACTGTTGATCCAGAAACTTCTATTTCTTTCCCATTGATGGAAACCTTGCCTGGTTTTTGCCCTGTAGATCGGAGAACTTGTGACTTGGTCACACTTGGATCCAGGTTAAAACGCTCATTCCCCCATATTCCAGGTTCAGCTTGTTGAATAGCATTGACCAAGTGGGCCATATAGTTGGCATTGCGGTAGTGGCCTGCTCCTTTGGCTAGTGGTCGGTTGTCATCGTGACCTAACCATCCACCCAAAGTCAAGCGAGGTGTAGAAAGCATGAGCCACATATTTTCATCTTCATTGGTCGTACCAGTTTTTCCAATCCAGTCAGCACTAGCTAGGGATGGATTGATAGTCGTCAAGTCCGTCTGGAAACTTGAAGTAATCCGAGATGAAATGACATCCCGAAGGAGACTTTGCATGATGGTTGCTGTCGCTTTTGAATAAACCTGGACAGGCTCATCCTTGTGCTCGTATACCACTCGACCATCCGTTGACTCGATCTTCGCGATCATATGTTTCTTATGGTAAACTCCTTTGTTGGCTATCGTTTGGTATCCGTTGGTATGTTGGGCAACTGTAACATCAATCCCCCCACCCATCGGCAAACTTTCAATCCCATATTCTGGGATTTCGTAACCCATTTTTTCCATATAGCCCTTGACATCAACGCCCTTCTCTCGAAGCGTACGATAAGTCCAGTAGGCTGGGATATTCCATGAGTAGTTAAGGGCTTCTCCCAAGGTCATCATACCTGTACCAGGACTATTAACATACATGATGGGATTCCCATTTGAAAAGTTTGTCGGATAGTTAGACAAGATACTTGCACTTCCCATCAAACCTTGGTCAATCGCGATACCATAGGCTAATATAGGTTTCGTGGTTGAAGCTGGAGAACGCTTGGTATCGATAGCGTGATTATTCTGATTTTCTTGATAATTACGACCACCAACAAATCCTAGGATAGCTCCCGTTTGGTTGTCCATGAGGACATTCCCCACCTCAGGCTGACCTGTCGAATCATCTAGCAGATAGCCGTAGGTCGCAACCGCATTTTGCATCGCAGCATGAACATTTTTATTGATAGTTGTCGTAATCTTATATCCACCATTTTCAATTTCCTTAGTGGCTAAATCACGATAGGATTTCTGAATGGACTCATTCTTTAATTCTTGCGCAGAAACATTATCTCGTTGGACGAGGTAGTCATACATGCGATCAGTAGCTTCTGCCAAGGTTGCATAGTAGAGATAGTCACGCGAAGTACCACTAACACTACCTGATGGTAGGAAGTCTTTCTTAAAGTCATAATCTTTGTACTTATCGTAGTCTTCCTGACTTAGAGCCCCTGTCCGGTACATGTTGTAGAGAACATCCTTGGCACGCTTAATCCCCAAAGCCATATCCTCATCACTCTTCATACTACCATCAGATTCATAAGGAGAATAACTGATTGGACTCTGTGGCAATCCTGCGATAAAGGCAGCTTGAGGGACCGTTAAATCCGAAGCATTGACCCCAAAGATTCCTTCTGCAGCCTGCTGGGCACCTGCAATATTTTGACCTTTATGATTGCGACCAAAAGGAGCAATGTTAAGGTAGGTTGTCATAATCTCATCCTTACCCATGACCCGTTCTAAAGCTAGAGCATCAATAATTTCTTTGGCCTTACGAGCTAGAGTTGGAGCATCCCCCACCACTTGCTGCTTGATGACCTGCTGAGTCAATGTCGAACCACCACTAGACGAGCCTAGACCGACAAAGGTTCCCAAGGTCGCACGAATAACAGCCTTAGGTACAACTCCCTTGTGTTCATGGAAATGCTCGTCCTCTGTCGCAACAATAGCTTTCTTAAGGTTGTCTGAGATAGCATCTGAAGCGACTGAAGTGCGCAATAAATCGCCCTCAATCGAGGCAATAGTACTGCCGTCAGAATAAGTGATTTCTGAGATGGAGGCAATATCCTTCACTTGTTTGACCAACTCTTCTGCTTGAGGTACCTGGGCCTTGTCAAATAGAGCGACTCCATAACCCATAGCCACACCAGCGCCAAACAGTCCACCGATAAAACCTAGGATAAAGAGAGTGTTAAAAACTATTTTAAACCCACTCAAAACCCTAGCAAAAATAGACCCTGCCTTTCTAACTTTGTCAGAAGAGGTCCCCTTTTTACTGGTTTTCTTATTAGCTAGTTTTTCTGCTAGTCTTTTCTTCCATTTTGCAATTCGTTGCATTAGCTGATGGAAAAAATGCAGCATTCTTATTTTTAATTCATTAATTCTTTCTTTCATGAATGTCCTCGCTTTCTTTATTATACCATAAAAGGGAAACTTTCAATAAAATAGCCACTTTCTTCCCTATTCCACTAGGCTATTGACCAAGTTTGTGATACAATAGGTAGAAACAATACTTTATAAAGGAGAAAAGACACATGCACATTTTTGATGAGCTAAAAGAGCGTGGTTTGATTTTTCAAACGACTGATGAAGAAGCTTTGCGCAAAGCCCTAGAAGAAGGTCAAGTTTCTTATTATACTGGCTACGATCCAACTGCTGACAGCCTTCACCTAGGTCACCTTGTCGCAATCTTGACAAGTCGTCGTTTGCAGTTAGCAGGTCACAAACCATATGCGCTCGTTGGCGGTGCTACAGGTCTCATCGGAGATCCGTCCTTCAAAGATGCTGAGCGTAGTCTCCAAACAAAAGACACAGTAGATGGCTGGGTCAAGTCTATCCAAGGACAACTTTCTCGTTTTCTTGACTTTGAAAATGGTGAAAATAAAGCTGTCATGGTCAACAACTACGACTGGTTTGCCAGCATCAGCTTCATTGACTTCCTACGTGATGTCGGAAAATACTTCACTGTCAACTACATGATGAGCAAGGAGTCTGTGAAGAAACGGATTGAAACAGGGATTTCTTACACAGAGTTTGCCTACCAAATCATGCAAGGTTACGACTTCTTTGTCCTTAATCAAGAGCACAATGTAACCCTTCAAATCGGTGGTTCTGACCAGTGGGGAAATATGACAGCTGGTACCGAATTGCTTCGTCGTAAGGCTGACAAGACTAGTCACGTAATCACTGTTCCACTCATCACAGACGCAACTGGTAAGAAATTTGGTAAATCTGAAGGAAACGCTGTTTGGCTCAACCCTGAAAAGACTTCCCCATACGAAATGTACCAATTCTGGATGAATGTCATGGATGCTGACGCCGTTCGCTTCTTGAAGATCTTTACTTTCTTGTCACTTGATGAGATCGAAGACATCCGCAAACAGTTTGAAGCAGCTCCACACGAACGCTTGGCTCAAAAAGTCCTCGCTCGTGAAGTCGTAACTCTTGTTCACGGAGAAGAAGCCTACAAGGAAGCCCTCAATATCACAGAGCAACTATTTGCAGGAAACATCAAAAACCTTTCTGTCAAAGAACTCAAACAGGGACTTCGTGGAGTGCCAAACTACCAAGTACAAGCAGACGAAAACCACAATATCGTGGAACTCCTTGTGTCATCTGGTGTGGTTAACTCAAAACGCCAAGCCCGTGAAGATGTCCAAAACGGAGCCATCTACGTCAACGGCGACCGTATCCAAGACCTTGACTATGTCTTAAGTGATGCAGATAAGTTAGAAAACGAACTAACTGTTATCCGCCGCGGAAAGAAAAAATACTTCGTTCTTACATACTAAAAAAGCAGACTGGAGGCATTTGCCATCCAGTCCTTTTTTTGCTAGACTAAAACTATGAATACAAACCTCAAACCCAAACTCCAACGCTTTGCTGCTGCCAGTGCCTTTGCCTGCCCCATCTGCCAAGAAGATCTGACCTTGGTCGAAACTAGTCTCAAGTGTAGCAATCGCCATTCTTTTGATTTATCAAAATTCGGCTATGTCAATCTGACTCCTCAAATTAAGCAATCTGCCAACTACGACAAGAAAAACTTCCAAAACCGCCAACAAATCCTAGAAGCTTGCTTTTATCAGGCTATCTTAGAAGGCATTTCTGACCTACTAGCGACTAAATCATCTGCAAAAATTGTCTTGGACATCGGTTGTGGCGAAGGTTTCTACTCTCGTAAACTCCAAGAAAGTCATCCTGACAAAACCTTCTATGCATTTGATATTTCAAAAGATTCCGTTCAAATCGCTGCTAAGAGTGAACCCAACTGGGCGGTCAACTGGTTTGTCGGCGACCTGGCTCGTCTTCCTATAAAAGACGCCAGCATGGATATCCTGCTTGATATCTTTTCACCTGCAAATTATGGAGAATTCCGTCGCGTTTTATCCCAAAACGGTATCTTAATCAAGGTCATCCCAACTGAAAATCACCTCAAAGAAATCCGTCAAATAGTTCAGGACCAACTGACAAAGAAGGACTATTCCAACCAAGATATCAAAGAACATTTCCAGGAACATTTCAGCATCCAATCTAGTCAGATTGCTTCCTTAACAAAACCTATCACAGCAGAGCAACGCCAAGCCCTGCTTTCCATGACACCCTTACTCTTTCACGTTGACCAAAGTAAGATTGACTGGACTCAGTTGACTGAGATTACCATTGAAGCAGAGATTCTGGTTGGGAAAGTAGGGTGAAATATTTTAAAGATAAAAAAACGCATCTTTTTAGATGCGCTTTTTATAATCTGTTGCAAAAAATCTTAGTTCAAGTGCCAGATATCTTCGTTGTACTGAGCAATTGTACGGTCAGATGAGAAGAATCCTGCTTTGGCAATGTTAACGATGACTTTATCCAACCATGCGTCACGGTCTTCGTAGTCAGCAAGCATTTGCTCTTTGACTTTGATGTAGTCTTCCAAGTCAAGGAGAGTCATGAACCAGTCTTTGTTGATCAATTCGTTGTAAAGACGTTCCAAGCGTTCTTTCTTGCCTACTGCAAGAATAGCGTCACTCACGATGAAGTCGACCAATGGTTTGATAGCTTCACGAGCGTAGAATTCGCTTGATTTGTAAGCTGCTTTTGCGTAAAGGTCGATAACAGTTTCTGAATCTTCACCAAAAATATAGATGTTTTCGTCGCCAACCAACTCAGCGATTTCCACGTTAGCTCCGTCCATAGTACCAAGAGTCAAAGCTCCGTTCAACATGAATTTCATGTTACCGGTACCTGAAGCTTCCTTAGAAGCAAGTGAGATTTGTTCTGAGATGTCACATGCTGGGATAAGGAAGCTTGCTGCAGTAACGTTGTAATTTTCAACCATTACGACTTGCAAGTGTGGAGCTACTTCTGGGTCGTTTGCAATCACTTCTGACAAGCAAAGGATCAAGTGAATGATGTCTTGGGCGATTGTGTAGGCAGGAGCTGCTTTACCCCCAAAGAAGACTGTGATTGGACGAGCAGGGATATTACCAGCCTTGATATCAAGGTATTTGTGGATGACATACAAAGCGTTCATTTGTTGGCGTTTGTACTCGTGAAGACGTTTGATTTGGATATCAAAGATAGAGTTTGTATTGATTTCCACACCTTGGTGATCTTTCAAGTGACGAGCCAATTTACGTTTGTTGTGAGCCTTGATGCTTTCCAATTTTTCTTTGACAGCAGCCTTGTCTTCGTATGACAAGAGTTTTTCAAGCTCATCTGCTTCATGGTGCCAACCTTCTCCAAGAATCTCATCCAAGTAGTGAGACAATCTTGGGTTGGCATGCATGAGCCAACGACGGAATGTGATACCGTTTGTTTTGTTGTTGAATTTTTCTGGGTAGATGTCGTAGAAAGCTTTCAACTCTGAGTTCTTCAAGATTTCAGTGTGAAGAGCCGCAACCCCATTTACGCTGTATCCGTAGTGGATATCCATGTGAGCCATGTGAACACGTCCGCTCTCATCGATGATTTGAACAGCTGGGTCTTTGTATTCTGCCTTTACACGACGGTCCAATTCTTCGATGATTGGTACCAAGTGAGGAACTACTTCTTGCAAGAATTCAAGAGGCCATTTTTCAAGGGCTTCAGCAAGGATTGTGTGGTTAGTGTAGGCAGTCATGCTACGAACGATTGAGATTGCTTCATCAAGTTCGATACCACGTGCAGTCAAAAGACGAATCAATTCAGGAATCACCATTGATGGGTGAGTATCGTTGATTTGTACAACTGCATAGTCCGCAAGGTCATGCAAGTTGCTTCCTTTTTCGATTGCTTCGTCGATGATCAATTGTGCACCGTTTGAAACCATGAAGTATTGTTGGAAGATACGGAGCAATTCACCTTGCTTGTCGCTATCGTCTGGGTAAAGGAAGAGAGTCAAGTTGCGAGCGATATCTGTCTTGTCAAAGTTGATACCATCTTCGATGATAGAAGAATCAACTGAATCCAAGTCAAACAAACGCAAGCGGTTTTTAGTAGCTGTCTTGTAACCAGGTACATCGATATCGTAAAGGGTAGATGTCAATGTGAAGTGTGCAAATGGCACTTGGTAGCTACGGCTTGAGCGAACCAACCAGTTTTGCTCTGTCAACCAAGCGTTAGGAATTGTTTCTTGTTGGTTGTTTTTAAGAACTTGTTGGAAAAGACCGAAGTGGTAGTTCAAACCAACACCGTCACCATTCAAACCAAGTGTAGCGATTGAGTCGATAAAGCAGGCTGCCAAACGTCCCAAACCACCGTTACCAAGTGATGGTTCCAATTCTACTTCTTCGATTTCGATCAACTCTTTACCTGCAGCAGCAAGTTCTTTTTTCACATCGTCATAAAGTCCGAGGTTAATCAAGTTGTTTGACAAGAGTTTACCGATTAAGAACTCAGCTGAGATGTAGTAAACTTTTTTCTTACCAGTGTTGACTGGTTTTTGACTGCTAGCAAGCTTGCTGTAGTTGAGAAGAGCAAGGTAAAGCTCTTCATTGCTACATTCTGCAATGGTTTTATTGTAACGATTTTGCACAAATTCTTGTAGTGATAACATGTTTAAGGTGTCTCCTGATATTGTATTATTTCTTTAATTCTACCAAATTTTCATTGATTCGGCGATAAATTGTAGTCAAGTCAAGCAAAGTTTCTTCAACAGCTGGTGTCAATTGGTCTGCTGTCATACGCCATGACCAGTTTCCGCCAAGAGTAGATGGGAAGTTCATACGAGCTGACTCATCTAGCTCTAGCAAATCTTGCATGGTTGCAATAGCCATGAAGCTAACTGATGAAAATACTGTGCGAAGCATTGCGTGTGGCACTGTTTCGTACTCTTTACGGTTTGTGTAACGAGCCATGTATTCACGAGTTGGATCGTCGATCTCATTACGGTACCAACCAAGGACTGTATTGTTATCGTGAGTTCCTGTGTACATAACAGAGTTGGCAGGTGCCAAGTGTGGACTATCGATACTTTCATCTTCTGGGTTGAAGGCAAATTGAAGAATCTTCATTCCTGGGAAGCCAGTACGTTCACGTAACTCGATGACTTCATCTGTCATGAAACCAAGGTCTTCTGCGATGATGTTTAGCTCACCAAGCTCTTCCTTAACGGCTGCGAAGAGTTTGTAGCCTGGACCTTTCACCCATTTACCAGGTGCTGCTGTATCGGAACCAGCAGGAATTTCCCAGTAAGATTCGAAACCGCGGAAGTGGTCGATACGAACGATATCGTAGATTTTGAAGCTTTCACGCAAGCGTTCAACCCACCATTTGTACCCGTCTTTGTCCATTGCTTCCCAGTCATAGATTGGGTTCCCCCAAAGCTGACCAGTGGCAGAAAACTCATCTGGTGGGCATCCTGCGATGCAGGTTGCTTTACCATTGGCATCTGTCTTGAAGAGATGTGGATTTGCCCACATATCGCTTGAATCTTCCGCAACATAGATTGGCATATCTCCAACAATTTCGATGTGGTTGTCGTTAGCGTAGGCTTTCAATTTCAACCATTGTTGGAAGAAGAGGTATTGAGTCACACGGTGGTAAACCAACTTGTCTGCCAATTTCTCACGGTAGCTTTCAAGTGCTGAAGCTTTACGCGCACGAGCGTCTGCATCTGGCCATTCTGTCCAAGCAAGATTGTCATAATGCTCTTTGATAGCCATATATTCTGCGAAGAGTTCGAGCCATGATTGGTTGTCTTGAGCAAACTTCTCAAAATCTTTGACATCACCCACTTCCAAGAAGCGTTTTACTGCTTTTTCTAAAAGTGGACGACGTGCGTAATAAATCTTCGCATAGTCAACTTCAAATGCACCGCTACCAAAGTCAACACCTTTAAGATCACTGGCTTCGAGCAAGCCTTGCTCTACCAAGATATCAAGGTCGATAAAATGCGTATTCCCAGCAAAGGCTGAGAATGATTGGTATGGAGAATCACCGTAACTAGTTGTTCCTAATGGAAGGATTTGCCAGTAACGTTGTTTGGTACGAACTAAGAAATCAACAAAGTCGTACGCACTTTTACCAAACGATCCAATCCCGTATGCTCCTGGCAGAGAAGAGATGTGCATCAACACACCACTTTGACGTTTTTTCATAATAGCACCTCATGTGTTTGTTATAAAACGTTGCGCAATTAAGGCGCAAACGTTTGCGTTGATTTAAGTATAACGCATTTCAAAAACAAATGCAAGCGGTTTTAAAAAATTTTTTTGAATTATTTTAATCAAACAAAACTTGTCGCCACTGATATTTTATGAAATAAGCGAAAAAATTTTAAAGATTTTATGATTTAAGATAACTCATTCCCAATATCTGCTCTATTTTCTGAAAACCGAGCCGAATTTACGCAATCGTTTTCCTAATATATTTTTAATTCAAAAAAAACATTTATTTTAAGATTTTTCCTATATATAGGCTTTAACAAATGTTTGAAACCTTAAAATTTTTTTAAAAAAATTTTGAAAAAAGCTTGCAACCGTTTTCTATTTGTGCTATAATAGGCTCATAAAAGAAAACGTTTGCGTTTTCTAAATAAATTATACTGTTATTCTTTAGGAGGAATACACTATGTCATCTAAATTCATGAAGAGCGCTGCTGTGCTCGGAACTGCTACTCTCGCTAGCTTGCTCTTGGTAGCTTGCGGAAGCAAAACTGCTGATAAAGCTACTGATGCTAGCTCATCTGAAGCAATGGAAGCAAAAGAACTCACTGTATATGTAGACGAGGGATACAAGAGCTATATTGAAGAGGTTGCTAAAGCTTATGAAAAAGATTCTGGAGTAAAAGTTACTGTTAAAACTGGTGATGCCCTAGGAGGTCTTGATAAACTTTCCCTTGACAACCAATCTGGTAATGTCCCTGATGTTATGATGGCACCATACGATCGTGTAGGTAGCTTGGGTTCTGACGGACAACTTTCAGAAGTGAAATTGAGCGATGGTGCTAAAACAGACGACACAACTAAATCTCTTGTAACGTCTGCTAATGGTAAAGTTTACGGTGCTCCTGCCGTTATCGAGTCACTCGTTATGTACTACAACAAAGACTTGATAAAAGAAGCTCCAAAAACTTTTGCTGACTTAGAAAACCTTGCTAAAGATAGCAAATATGCCTTTGCTGGTGAAGATGGGAAAACTACTGCCTTCCTAGCTGACTGGACAAACTTCTACTACGCTTACGGACTTCTTGCTGGTAATGGTGGTTATGTATTTGGTCAAAACGGTAAAGATCCTAAAGATATCGGACTTGCAAACGAAGGTTCAATTACAGCTATCAACTATGCTAAATCTTGGTATGAAAAATGGCCTAAAGGTATGCAAGATACTGAAGGTGCTCCAAACTTAATCCAAACTCATTTCCAAGAAGGTAAAACAGCTGCTATCATCGACGGACCTTGGAAAGCTCAAGCCTTTAAAGATGCTAAAGTAAACTACGGAGTTGCGACTATCCCAACTCTTCCAAATGGAAAAGAATATACTGCCTTCGGTGGTGGTAAAGCTTGGGTCATTCCTCAAGCCGTTAAGAACCTTGAAGCTTCTCAAAAATTTGTAGACTTCCTTGTTTCAACTGAACAACAAAAAGTATTATATGATAAGACTAACGAAATCCCAGCTAATACTGAGGCTCGTTCATACGCTGAAGGTAAAAACGATGAGTTGACAACAGCTGTTATCAAACAGTTCAAGAACACTCAACCACTACCAAACATCTCTCAAATGTCTGCAGTTTGGGATCCAGCGAAAAATATGCTCTTTGAAGCTGTAAGTGGTCAAAAAGATGCTAAAACAGCTGCTAACGATGCTGTAACATTGATCAAAGAAACAATCAAACAAAAATTTGGTGAATAAAAAATTTGTTCAAGGGGGGTGGAATTCAAATCCCCCTTTGAATTTATAGATACGCCTATTATCATACGCACGTATCTTACGATCGAATCCGAGTTTTATCTCGCATCCTATGAAAGGAGTAATCATGGAAAAACAACAGCCTCGCAAAGCAGCCTTGCTGTCAATCATTCCTGGTTTAGGACAAATCTATAACAAACAAAAAGCTAAAGGATTTATTTTTCTTGGTGTTACTGTTCTATTTGTTCTGTATTTTCTAACACTTGCAAGCCCTGAATTGAGCAATTTGATCACTCTTGGTGACAAACCAGGTCGTGATAATTCCCTATTTATGCTGATTCGTGGTGCTTTCCATTTAATCTTTGTAGTCGTTTACTTGCTCTTTTACATCTTTAACATCAAGGATGCACATACGACTGCTAAACGTATCAATAACGGTATTCCTGTAGCTCGTACCTTTAAGGATATGATTAAAGGTATTTATGAGAATGGATTCCCATACCTTTTGATCATCCCATCGTATGTAGCGATGACATTTGCGATTATCTTTCCAGTTATCGTAACCTTGATGATTGCCTTTACCAACTATGACTTCCAACACTTGCCACCAAACAAATTGTTGGACTGGGTTGGTTTGACTAACTTTACAAATATCTGGAGCTTAAGTACCTTCCGTTCAGCCTTCGGTGCCGTTCTTTCTTGGACCATCATCTGGGCCTTGTCTGCTTCTACTTTGCAGATTGTGATTGGTATCTTCACAGCGATCATTGCTAACCAACCATTTATCAAAGGAAAACGTATCTTTGGTGTTATTTTCCTTCTTCCTTGGGCTGTCCCAGCCTTCATCACTATTTTGACATTCTCAAATATGTTTAACGATAGTGTTGGTGCTATCAACACTCAAGTATTGCCAATCTTGGCTAAGGTCCTTCCTTTCCTTGACGGAGCACTTATCCCTTGGAAAACAGACCCAACTTGGACTAAGATTGCTTTGATTATGATGCAAGGTTGGCTAGGATTCCCATACATCTACGTTTTGACTTTGGGTATCTTGCAGTCGATTCCTAACGACCTCTACGAAGCGGCTTATATCGATGGTGCTAATGCTTGGCAAAAATTCCGCAACATCACTTTCCCAATGATCTTGGCTGTTGCAGCACCAACATTGATTAGCCAATACACCTTCAACTTTAACAACTTCTCTATCATGTACCTCTTCAATGGTGGAGGTCCTGGTACTGTCGGAGGTGGAGCTGGTTCAACTGATATCTTGATCTCATGGATTTACCGTTTGACAACAGGTACATCTCCTCAATACTCAATGGCGGCAGCTGTTACCTTGATTATCTCAATCATTGTCATCTCTATCTCTATGATCGCATTCAAGAAACTACACGCATTTGATATGGAGGACGTCTAAGATGAATAACTCAATCAAACTCAAACGTAGACTGACTCGAACCCTCACTTACCTCTACTTGATTGGCCTATCAATTGTCATTATCTATCCACTTTTGATTACCATCATGTCAGCCTTCAAGGCAGGTAACGTGGCAGCCTTTAAACTAGATGGTAACGTCGATTTTAGTTTTGATAACTTTAAAGGACTCTTTACTGAAACCTTATACGGTACTTGGTACCTTAATACTTTGATCATCGCCTTGATTACAATGGCTGTACAAACAAGCATCATCGTACTTGCTGGTTATGCCTACAGCCGATACAACTTCTTGGCTCGTAAACAAAGTTTGGTCTTCTTCTTGATTATCCAAATGGTGCCAACCATGGCTGCTTTGACCGCCTTCTTCGTTATGGCGCTTATATTGAACGCCCTTAACCATAGCTGGTTCCTCATCTTCCTCTACGTCGGTGGAGGTATTCCGATGAATGCTTGGCTCATGAAAGGTTACTTCGATACCGTGCCAATGTCTCTTGATGAATCAGCAAAACTAGATGGTGCAGGACACTTCCGTCGCTTCTGGCAAATCGTCCTCCCTCTTGTTCGCCCAATGGTAGCTGTACAAGCCCTCTGGGCCTTCATGGGACCTTTCGGAGACTATATCCTCTCTAGTTTCTTGCTTCGTGAGAAAGAATACTTTACTGTTGCCGTTGGTCTCCAAACCTTCGTTAGCAATGTGAAAAACATGAAGATCGCCTACTTCTCAGCAGGTGCTATCCTCATCGCCCTTCCAATCTGTATTCTCTTCTTCTTCCTACAAAAGAACTTTGTTTCAGGACTTACAAGTGGTGGCGACAAGGGATAATTTATCCCCGCCACCCTTTTTCATTTTATACTCTTCGAAAATCTCTTCAAATCACGTCAGCTTTATCTCCCACCTCAAAGCTGAGCTTTGAGCAACCTGAGGCTAGCTTCCTAGTTTGCTCTTTGATTTTCATTGAGTATTAGCGATTGTTACTGTAAATAATATTCTTGCAACAAGCAATTTATCTCCTAGACTTGAAATAAAGCACATTTCTCTATATAATAATACTCATATAGAAAACACTTTTAGAAAGATGCCTATGCTTCCATATCCATTCTCGTATTTCTCTAGTATCTGGGGATTTCGTAAGCCCCTGTCAAAACGTTTCGGACTCAACTGGTTTCAACTCCTCTTTACTAGCATTTTCCTCATCAGCTTGTCTATGGTTCCAATTGCCATTCAAAACAGCTCTCAGGAGACGTATCCACTGGATACCTTTATCGATAATGTCTACACTCCACTGACAGATGAAGCAATCATGGACTTGTCAGAGAATGCACAAATCGTTGATGGAAAGCTGAACTACTCAGGTACGAAGAATCAGCAGCCTTCTCTTTTGATTGGTCCAAGCCAAAACAAAGATTTGCCAAAGGACCTACAACTTCATTTTGATACGGAAGAACTCGTCATCAGTAAGGAAAGCAAGGAACTGACTCGCATTCGCTACCACGCCATTCAAACGGAGAGTTTCCAGAGTAAGGAAGATCTTACCCAGGCCATTTCTAAAGACTGGTACCAACAGAACCGTGTCTATATCAGTCTCTTTCTCGTCCTTGGTGCTAGCTTCCTTTTCGGATTGAATTTCTTCATTGTCTCTCTTGGAGCTAGTCTTCTCCTTTATATCACCAAAAAATCACGCCTCTTTTCATTTAGGAGCTTTAAAGAGTGCTACCATTTTATCTTGAACTGTTTAGGATTACCTACTTTGATTACACTTATTCTGGGACTTTTTGGCCAAAATATGACAACCCTTATCACTGTACAAAACATTCTTTTTGTTCTTTATCTGGTCACCATCTTTTATAAAACACATTACCGCGATCCAGATTATCATAAATAGGAGATTTTTATGCCCGTGACGATTAAAGATGTGGCTAAAGCAGCAGGTGTCTCACCTTCAACTGTTACCCGCGTTATTCAAAATAAATCAACAATTAGTGATGAAACCAAAAAACGAGTTCGCAAGGCTATGAAGGAACTCAACTACCATCCCAATCTCAATGCTCGTAGCTTGGTAAGTAGCTATACTCAAGTTATTGGTTTGGTATTGCCTGACGACTCGGATGCCTTCTACCAAAATCCTTTCTTCCCATCTGTCCTTCGTGGTATCGCCCAAGTCGCGTCTGAAAACCACTACGCTATTCAGATTGCAACGGGGAAAGATGAGAAAGAACGTCTCAACGCGATTTCTCAGATGGTTTATGGCAAGCGTGTTGACGGTTTGATTTTTCTCTACGCTGAAGAAGAAGATCCTCTGGTCAAGCTAGTAGCCGATGAGCAGTTCCCTTTCCTCATTCTCGGAAAATCTACTTCACCCTTTATCCCTCTTGTTGATAATGACAATGTCCAAGCTGGCTTTGATGCGACAGAGTATTTCATCAAAAAAGGATGCAAACGAATTGCCTTCATCGGGGGTACAAAGCGACTCTTCGTAACGCAAGATCGTCTAACTGGCTATGAGTCCGCACTCAAACAACACCAACTTCCGATTGATACCAACTTAACCTACTTTGCGACCGAATTTCTAGAAGAAAAAGGATATCAGTTCAGTGAACTCCTGTTCAATCACGATCCGCAGATTGATGCCATCATCACAACCGACAGCCTTCTAGCTGAAGGGGTTTGTGACTACATCAGTAAACACCAATTAAATGTTCCCGTCTTGAGTTTTGACTCTGTCAATCCTCGACTTGACCTCGTGGCTTATGTCGATATCAATAGCCTGGAACTTGGGCGCGTTTCCTTTGAAACCATTCTCCAGATCATCAACGATGCTAAAAACAATAAACAGATTTGTTACCGTCAGTTGATTGCCCACAAAATTATCGAAAAATAAAGACCAGCTCCAAGGCTGGTCTTTTGAGTATTATTAATTGTCTGTTTCTACGAATCGTCCTAGGATGTGGACATTTTCGGATACAGAGACAAAGGCTGTCGGATCAACCTGTTTCATAATGTGTTTAAAATCATTAAACTCTGCCCGTGTGATAACTGTAATCAAGACTGCTTTTCTCTCATGATTATAAGTTCCTTCTGCATCGTGGATCATGGTTGCTCCGCGGTGCAATTTTTTATGGATTTTTTCGATTACCTTGTCAGGATTATTGGTCACAATCATGGCCTGCATGCGTTTTTGCTTTGTAAAGACCGCGTCTGTCACACGACTGGAGACAAAGATGGTAATCATGGAGTAAAGGGCGTATTTCCAACCAAAGGTCAAACCTGCTGTCAGCATGATGGTTCCATTTACCAAGAAAGAAATACTGCCGACATTCTTACCCGTTTTCTTTCGAATGGTCAGACTGACGATATCTGTACCTCCGCTAGAAATATTGTTACGGAGCGCAAAACCAATCCCCAAACCCATGACAACGCCCCCAAAAAGGGCATTGATAATGGGATCCTCTGTCAAGGTCACAACTGGCACAAGCTGGATAAAGAGGGAACTCATGGATACTGTGATAAAGGTAAAGATTGTAAACTTATGCCCAATCTGATACCAAGCCAAAATCATCAACGGAAAATTGATAGCATAAAAGGTTAACGATATCGGAATGTAAAAACCAAACCAGTGATTACTCAAGGCAGAGATAATCTGTGCCAGACCCGTTGCACCACTGGAGTAAACGTGCCCTGGTTGAAAAAAGAAATTGACTGCTACTGCTGACAAAAAGCCATAAACCAGAGAAGCCGATACTTTCTCATCATATTTTTCCCGAGAGATACTTTGTAAAACTCGTAAGATTTTTATCTGATAAGCAAAGCGACGCAGATAATAGCGCCACCGCTTAATTTGTTTTGCTTGTTTCATCTTCTTCTACTTGTAAGCTGAGTTCCTCTAGTTGTTTGAGAGCGACTGTTGATGGAGCTTGTGTCATTGGGTCAGTTGCCTTGTTGTTCTTAGGAAAGGCAATGACTTCACGGATATTTTCTTCTCCTGCAAGCAACATGACAAAACGGTCAAGACCGATCGCCAAACCACCGTGTGGTGGGAAACCATAGTCCATGGCTTCAAGAAGGAAACCAAACTGGTCATTTGCTTCTTCAGCTGAGAAACCAAGAGCCTGGAACATCCGTTCTTGAAGGTCTTTTTGGTTGATACGAAGGCTACCACCACCAAGCTCATAGCCGTTCAAGACGATATCATAAGCAATGGCACGAACTTTAGCCAAATCACCTTCTAATTCGTAAGCTGTTTCTTCCTGTGGAAGGGTAAACGGATGGTGGGCACTCATGTAACGACCTTCTTCTTCAGACCATTCAAACATTGGCCAGTCAACTACCCAGAGGAAGTTAAATTTGTCGTTATCAATCAAGCCAAGCTCTTTAGCAATACGACCACGAAGGGCACCAAGGGTTGCATTAGCCACTTCAAGCGTATCCGCCACAAAGAGAACCAAATCCTTATCTTCAAGACCAAGTGCTGCAGTCAATTCTGCTTGGATACCAGTCAAGAACTTGGCAACTGGTCCGTTTAATTCTCCATCAACCACCTTGACCCAAGCAAGACCTTTGGCACCATATTGTTTGGCTACTTCAGTCATCTTGTCAATGTCTTTACGTGAGTAGTTATCTGCTGCTCCTTTGACCACAATGGCTTTAACGGTAGGTGCTTCTGAAAAGACTTTGAAATCAACACCTCTAACCACTTCTGTCAAGTCCTGAAGCAACATGTCAAAACGAGTATCTGGTTTGTCAGAACCGTAAAGAGCCATCGCATCATCGTATTTCATACGAGGAAATGGAAGCGTTACTTCGATGCCTTTGGTTTCTTTCATCACGCGCGCAATCAAGCCTTCTGTGATATCTTGGATTTCTTGCTCACTAAGGAAAGACGTTTCTAAGTCGACCTGAGTAAACTCAGGCTGACGGTCACCACGCAAGTCCTCGTCACGGAAACATTTGACGATTTGGTAGTAACGGTCAAAACCAGCATTCATCAACAATTGCTTAGTGATTTGTGGGCTTTGAGGAAGAGCGTAGAAATGCCCTTTGTTGACACGAGATGGAACCAAATAGTCACGCGCCCCTTCTGGTGTTGACTTAGAAAGGAATGGCGTCTCCACATCAATAAACTCCAACTCATCCAAGTAGTTACGGATGGAATGAGTCACCTTGGCACGAAGTTTGAGATTTTCCAACATTTCTGGACGACGAAGGTCAAGGTAACGATAACGCAAACGTGTATCGTCATTTGCCTCAATGCCATCCTTAATCTCAAAAGGTGTTGTTTTGGCTGTATTCAGCACTGCCAGAGCTGTCACGTTCAATTCAACCGCACCAGTCGGCAATTTATCATTGGCCTGCTCACGTGCTGCAACCTGTCCAGTCACCTCAATGACAAACTCACTACGAAGGCTTTCAGCTGTTGCCATGACTTCAGCGGAAACTTTTTCTGGATTGATAACCAACTGCATGATTCCTTCACGGTCACGAAGGTCGATAAAGATCAAACCACCTAGGTCACGACGACGGCCAACCCATCCTTTCAAGGTCATTTCTTGTCCGATGTGTTCCTCACGAACACGACCAGCATACATACTACGTTTCATGTTTTCTCTCCTCTTTTATTCTGTTACTATTTTACCATAAAAGCGCAGGCTCTTCATGAAAATCAGCAGAAAAGTTTTATTGTCTGTAAAAATCAAAACGAAGAGCTAAAAAATCGTGACAACATCAAAAAATCCGATGAAGAAACCATCGGATTTTCTTATTTTGATTCTTGACCTTCTTTACGTTTTTCTGCGATTTCAGCCGCTTTTTTAGGCAAAACAATCGCTGTTGCATAGGCCGTCGCAAAGCGCATAATTCCTGCAATAGGTGCAAAAATCACTGCTAAATTGTTGTAAAAGAAATCGCCTTTAAAGGCATAGGCAAGTGCCCCGATAATAAAGAAGAGAACGACCGCCTGTATCACTGCTAATAAAATTACTCGTTTCATGTGACCTCCTGACTCTATTATAGCATGAGTATCATCAAAAAGCCGATTAAATTATTCAAAGCGTGTAAAGAAATGCTGTAAAGAAGGCCTTTTCGGCTCACATAAGCCAGTCCTAAACTCAATCCCAGACTAGCATAAACTAAAAACTGTTGCAAAGTCCCTGGAAAATGAATCAAGGCAAAAAGGACACTCGATATAAGGAGAAACAGAGCTGTCTGTTTGCTATTGTCCTGCTTAGGAAAGAGATAGCGCGCTAACATCCCTCTAAAAATCAGTTCTTCCGTCAGAGGAGCAAAGACTACCACCATAAAGAAACCAAATACAGGCTGAGCCACTGTCAGTTGAGATACGATTTGTTGATTGACCGACGGATCATCTGGCAAAAAGAACTGGGCTGTAATCGCCACTAGCAAAACCAGAGTTGGCAACCAAATATAACGATTAAAAACCGTCGTCTGGATGCTAACCTTTTCTGTCTGATACCATCTGTAAACTCCATAAACATAGGCCCCTGACAGGGCGATATAAAGTGGTAAAACTCCAAAGATTGAAGCCCCTAGGTCAAGAGATGACAGCGCCATACTCTGAACCAGACCATAGCCAAAGAAAAAGGATAGAATAGCTAGAAGAAACCAGCCAAGATTTTTAAGTAAGTTCATATGTTCCTCCTATTTGAAATAACGTTTTACCATAGGTAATTGCATCACATTGATATAAATATGGATCGCTCCTACAAGCAAGAAGGCTAGTAACTGAATCTCTCCTGTCAATAAAGAAAAGATAGCAATCAAAAAATAGAGACCTGGTAAGACATACTGATTTAATTGGAATAAAATTCGAAAACTTTGTTCCAAATTAGCCTGACGCTCCCCTTCATCATAGGAGTTTACGTAGTCCAAGACATCCTTTGGTGTAGAGAAAAATGCCAAATCAAACTGGCGAACGATCGCAATGGTCTTATAGAGATATTTTTGAGCACTGAAAATCATCACTAATGCCAAAAAAGAAAGAGATAAGGTTAGGTGGCTTACATTTAGTACAATTACTTCACTTCCTGAAATGAATAGAGCCAAAAAAATCGCTACGCCTGCACTATTAAAAGCAATAGTTCCAAACTCGAGATTACGATACATTTGTACATAATAGGTTTCATTCAGATCATCATCCATTTCCTCTTGATACAAGGAGTGAAATTTTCTGCTTTTCTTTAAGAAATCGAAAGTCAAAAACATACTAATGAAACCTAACAGTAAACAAATAGATGATATCCATGGAATCACGGTTTTGACATCTAAAATGGTTCCATAGTTTTCGGTATAGGCCTTAAACATCCCTGCAAACATGCCCAAGAAGCCTCCCAAGATCAAAGCCATTAAAAATAACAATCCACGTTTCTTTTTCATATTCATACTCTTTCTAAACTAAACCAATCCAACTAACCACTGACCAAATGCTTTCCCTGATTCAAAAATAGCTGTCAAACCTTCTGCTCCAAGCGACACCAAAAGCAAACAAACAACAGATAAGAGAATAGCTTGGTTTCTTGCTTTTTTTGCTCCATCTCCCAATGGCTCATTCCCAAGCCAACCTGCTAGATAGGCATAGAGAGTTACTGTTATAATCCCAATCTCCGTAGAAGAGAGAAACAACAAGAATGTCACCAAACGAACGATATTGGCTTGAATGTTAAAATAATTTCCTAAACCTGCACAAACACCGGCAAATTCTTTGTTCTCAGTATCGACTTGAAAACCCGCTAAAAACTCTTTCATAACTTTTCTCCTTTTACGACCTCTTTAAACTTTATCTTTCTCTCTACCCATCTAAAGACTAATAGTAGCACTATATTAATCCAGAAGAGGTATTTACTTTCAACAATTGTAAACCAACCAAATAGACTTCCAATCATAACAAAGATATTTGCAATAAACACAAGAATACTAAGATAATAAATCACTTTATACTTATTCATTCCTCATCCTCCTCTATACGAAATACCGACTCGACTGGTTCATTAAATATCTTCGAAATCTTCAGGGCAATCACAACTGATGGGGTGTATTCGTCCCGTTCTAGTAAGCTAATGGTCTGTCTGGAAACCCCTGCCAGCTTGGCTAGTTCGGTCTGATTGAGACCATCGCGAGCCCGAAGCTCTTTTAAACGATTTTTAAGCATTCCTTTCTCCTTTTCTCTTAACTTGCTTACATTGTAACACATCTTTTTCTTTTTGACAATTATATTTGTCAAAAAGTTTATGATTTTTGTCATTTTGCAAAATAAAAAGGTCAGGAATGTTTTCCTGACCAGTTTTTCTACCATTAAAAGCCTAATTTTTCAAAGATTTCTGAGAAGCTTTGGCTAATAGCATCAAGCGACACTTGAACTTCTTCTCGTGTTTGGTTATTCTTGACCTTGACGTGTCCGCTTTCGACTTCACTTTCACCTAGGGTAATGAGAGTCTTAGCCGCAAAGACATCGGCGGACTTGAACTGAGCTTTAAGCTTCCGGTTGAGGTAATCACGCTCTGCTTTGAAACCTTGTTGGCGAAGAGCATGTACCAACTCCAAGGCCTTAACATTTGCTCCTTCACCCAAGACTGCGATATAGACATCTAGAGCGTTTTCGATAGGGAGAGTCACACCTTGCTTTTCAAGAATGAGAAGCAGGCGCTCTACACCAAGTCCAAAGCCAAAGCCTGCAGTTTCAGGGCCACCAAAGTAGGCAACCAAACCATCGTAGCGACCACCCGCACAGACCGTCAAGTCATTGCCCTCAATCTCAGTGATAAACTCGAAAATGGTGTGGTTGTAGTAGTCCAGACCACGCACCATATTGGTATCAATGATGTAATCTACTCCAAGATTTTCCAACATCTGACGCACAGCATCAAAGTGAGCTTGGCTTTCTGCATCAAGGAAATCCAAGATAGACGGCGCATTCTCCACTGCCACCTTGTCTTCTTTTTCCTTAGAGTCTAAAACACGAAGAGGATTTTCCTCCAAACGACGTTGGCTATCCTTAGACAAGGTCTCCTTGAGTGGTGTCAAATAGTCGATCAAGGCCTGACGATAGGCCGCACGGCTCTCAGGATTTCCAAGAGTATTGAGATGCAATTTGACACCTTGAATGCCGATTTCTTTCAAGAAGTGAGCTGCCATAGCTATGGTTTCCACATCGGTAGCTGGATTGCTAGAACCAAAGCACTCAACACCGATCTGGTGGAACTGGCGCAAACGTCCTGCTTGCGGACGCTCATAACGGAACATAGGACCCATGTAATAGAACTTACTTGGCTTTTGCACTTCTGGAGCAAAGAGTTTATTTTCCACATAGGAACGGACAACGGGCGCAGTTCCTTCTGGACGAAGAGTTATATGGCGGTCACCCTTGTCATAGAAATCGTACATTTCCTTGGTTACGATATCCGTTGTATCTCCGACAGAGCGACTGATGACCTCGTAATGCTCAAAAATAGGCGTACGCACTTCTGCATAGTTATAGCGCTTGAAAATTTCACGGGCAAAGCCCTCAACGTACTGCCACTTAGCAGACTCAGCAGGTAAAATATCCTGCGTTCCTTTTGGTTTTTGTAATTTCATAGGGAATCCTCTTTAAACTTAATAGTCTTATTTTACCATAAATAGAGGGATTAAAACAGTGAGAAAAAATTAGGATTCAAATATCATTTTTGAGATTAAGACTTGTCAAAAGGATAGCCAGCAAAGAAAGACCAACAAATAAGATCCAAGTCAACTGCATATTCCATACGGCTACAAGTGAAAAGCAGGCTGTTCCCACAGGTATGGATAAGGTAAACAATAGACCTAAAAAATTACTGGTACGAGCTAGAACCTCTGGAGCTAGATTTTTCATGAGCATAGTACTAATCTTTGGTTGAACTTTACCAGACACATACAGAGTTAGAAAGAGGAATAGCAAACCAAGCACGACTTGATTGAATACATTCGCCAGACCAACTAAACTAAGTCCTACGGTCGCCCACATCATCAATCTAGGCAGGGACTGCTTCCCAAAATAATCATTGCCTGTAAGGCTACTGACGATAAGTGCTAATAAAATACAGGATTGCTCGATAAATAACGCCTCTGTGTAAGAAAAGTTTAAAAGAGAATGGTTCAAAAAGAAGATATTATAAATGCCTCCCAAAGCACCACCCAAGGCATTGATAAGCAAGACAGCAAAGAGCATAAAACCAAAGTTTTTCTGTCCACTTTTAAGAAAAACAAGGCGTAAATTTCGATAAATCGTTAGAAATTGGTCTTTGATAGAAAGCTTCTCATTTTTTAGGATTTCACCATCAGCAGATGAAATCGACAGGCTTAATTTGCTTTTTCCTAAAAAGAGAATAGCCGCTGATACTAGGAAAAAACAGGCATTGATTCCCGCAACGAGAGAAAAATTATTGATCGATAGCCCTAAGAGCCAGACTCCGAAAGCTTGACCACCAATAGCTGAAATATAGGTGATAAACTGGGAAAAAGAATAAGCCTCCATCAAATCATTTTCAGCTACCTTTTCCTTAATAAGAGGCATGCGCAAACCACCAGCAAAATCACTGATTATATCACTAATGACATTGATTAAACACAGGCTAGAAAAGGCAAATAAACTAGCTTGCTGAACAACTAAAGCTACTAGAAAAAATAAAACTGCCTGAAACAAACCGCTGTAGACCATCCATTTGACCTTGTCCCTCGTGTAATCTGCCCGAATCCCTACAAAAACTGTAAAGAGAGTCGGAAGAATCATCACAATATTTGCTACAGCAACCGCAAAAGATGCTTGTGGCAAGGTCGATGCATAGACGATAAATACCAGGTTAAAAATCGAAGCACCAAAAGCATTGAAGAATCGTGACAAAGTCAACAGTCGATAAGCTTGATTTCTAAACAATAATTTCATAGAAAATCTCCCTTCTTGCTCTAAGTTCTATATGAAGTATGACTACAGTATAGCACTTATGAATTAGCGAAAAAATTTTTTGAATATATGCAACACACAAAATAATAAAAAAGCGATAGAACTCCTTTAATGACCTGAAAGAGGTCTGGAGTTCTATCGCTTCAAATTTTAAATCATTTTCTTAATTTGCAGATATTCAACAATCAGGCGTGTTTCTATAGTATTCGGCAGATTTGTTACAACCAAGCATCTCAAAAATACGGACAGCATCTTCCATCTTTTTTTGTCCTTCCTTAACTCTGCCTTGCTTGCTATCAAGGAGACCTTCCGCCCACAAATAGACAATTCGGAAATAGGTCTCGTTTTCCTTGTAGAAATGTTCTTCGATAACACGTTTAAAATAATAGGCATTGGTAAATTCTTCACACTCAATGCTAGCCAAAAATCCATTTAGTAGCATCGTATGAAAAAGGTTTCGGTTTCCCTTCGTCTCCATTAGAAAATCGGATTTGCGTACCATCTCTCTAACATACCTAGTGAAAAGAGAAACAGATAAGAGATTTGAACTGACTGAGAACAAATTGAGTTCATAGTTCCCCCAAATCTCGGTAGAAAACAAGTAATCGTGAAGGACTTTTCCTTCCTCTGCTGTTAACTCTACCGTTTCATCCATGCCCTTCATATAAGACTTGATCATAATGGCATTTAGAATATGTTTCTGTTTGTTTTGAGAATGGGCATGCTTTTGATACTCCTTATGATACAAATCCTCAAGAGGTGCTATGTTCTTTGGGTCCAAGATATCTGTGATTTCTTTTCTCAACTCAGAATCTGTATCATACTGAAAACCTCTCGCTAGAAAGAGGATTTCCTCCACACTCGCAGATATATTTTCTAGGGCAAACAAAAACTTTTCCACCGAAAGTTCACTCTGACCTGTTTCAAATCGGGACAACATGGACGGCGAAAATTGTCCCCCAGTCGCCTGTCTCAGCGAGATATTTCTTGACTCTCGTAATTGTCTAAAGACTTTTCCAATCTGCTCCATAGACTTCCCCTTAATTGAGTATTTTCTTCATTTTATCATATTTTTCAGAAAATTCATCAAAAACTTGCCAAATTGTCAGAATTATGAGAAAATAGAGGATATTTATCACGTGGAGGGACTGTTATGAGAGACGATATCAAAATCAATGACCGCGCTTTGGCCTTACAAGACCAAATTATCGAAAAACTAGAGAAGGTTTTTGATACAGATGTGGAATTGGATGTTTACAATCTAGGATTGATTTATGAAATCACTCTAGATGAAACAGGTCTCTGTAAGATTGTCATGACCTTCACCGATACTGCCTGTGATTGCGCCGAAAGCCTGCCTATCGAAATCGTCGCAGGTCTAAAACAAATCGAGGGTATCGAAGATGTCAAGGTTGAAGTCACTTGGTCTCCTGCCTGGAAGATTACACGAATCAGTCGCTACGGACGCATTGCCCTTGGACTACCACCTCGTTAAGCAGGCAAATCACTTTTGAAGATAAAAAGAAGCAAGCCGAAGATGGCTTGCTTTTTGATACTCAATGAAAATCAAAGAGCAAACTAGGAAACTAGCCGCAGGCTGTACTTGAGTACGGCAAGGCGACGTTGACGTGGTTTGAATTTGATTTTCGAAGAGTATGAGTTTATTTTTTACCTGACTTGTCCATATTCCAAAAGTCTGTCACGGCTCCGCGTGAAGCAGATGATACGATGTGGGCATATTTACCGAGGACACCACGGCTGTAAAGTGGTGGCAAGGTTGTTTCTGCCTTGCGTTTTTCAAGTTCTTCTTCGGATACGGCCATAGAAATTTCTTTGGTATCTTGGTCAACCGTAACGATATCACCTGTACGAAGGTAAGCAATCGGTCCACCATCCTGAGCTTCAGGGGCAATATGTCCGACAACCAGACCATATGTACCACCAGAGAAACGTCCGTCTGTCAAGAGGGCAACCTTGTCTCCCTGACCTTTACCAACGATCATGGATGAAAGTGACAGCATCTCAGGCATACCAGGACCACCCTTAGGTCCAACGAAACGAACAACGACAACATCGCCATCAACGATTTCATCTGTCAGAACAGCCTGGATAGCATCTTCTTCTGAGTCAAAGACCTTAGCTGGTCCAACGTGACGACGCACTTTAACACCTGATACTTTAGCAACCGCGCCATCAGGGGCAAGGTTCCCGTTCAAGATAATAAGCGGACCGTCTGCACGTTTTGGATTTTCAAGTGGCATAATGACTTTTTGACCTGGTGTGAGGTCTGCAAAGTCGGTCAAGTTTTCAGCAACTGTCTTACCAGTACATGTGATACGGTCTCCGTGGAGGAAACCATTCGCCAGCAAGTACTTCATAACTGCAGGCACACCACCGACTTCATAGAGGTCTTGGAAGACATACTGACCAGAAGGTTTCAAGTCGGCCAAGTGAGGAACGCGCTCTTGAATCGTATTGAAGTCCTCAAGTGACAAGTCAACATTAGCCGCATGGGCAATAGCGAGTAAGTGAAGAGTGGCATTTGTAGAACCACCGAGAGCCATTGTCACAGTAATAGCATCTTCAAAGGCTTCACGAGTCAAGATATCTGAAGGTTTGAGTCCGAGCTCCAGCATCTTAACAACAGCACGTCCTGCTGCTTCGATATCTTCTTTCTTGTCAGCTGATTCAGCTGGGTGAGATGAAGAGCCTGGCAAGCTCATCCCTAGAACTTCGATAGCAGTCGCCATGGTATTAGCTGTGTACATACCACCACAACCACCAGGGCCAGGACAGGCATTACATTCAAGACGTTTCACGTCCTCAGCTGTCATGTCACCGTGGTTCCATTTTCCGATTCCCTCAAAGACAGAAACCAAGTCAATGTCTTTGCCATCAAGATTTCCCGGTGCAATGGTTCCACCATAGGCGAAAATAGCTGGAATATCCATATTGGCAATAGCAATCATAGAACCAGGCATGTTCTTGTCACAGCCACCGATAGCGACAAAGGCATCCACGTTGTGACCACCCATCGCAGCCTCAATAGAGTCCGCAATGATATCACGAGATGTCAAAGAGAAACGCATACCAGGCGTTCCCATGGCAATCCCGTCCGCTACGGTAATGGTACCAAACTGAACAGGCCAAGCACCTGCCGATTTGATACCCTCTTTAGCCAATTTTCCGAAATCATGCAAGTGAATGTTACATGGTGTATTTTCCGCCCAAGTCGAAATCACTCCCACAATCGGTGTTTCAAAGTCCTTATCTGTCATACCAGTCGCACGAAGCATGGCACGGTTTGGTGATTTAACCATGCTGTCATAAATGCTACTGCGGTGACGTTTATCTAATTCAGTCATCTTATCCCTCCCATTTCAGTTTTTACTATTATAGCACATTTTAAAGGCAATGAACAGAAGAAAATTCTTGAATTTTCAGAAAATTTCGATTAATTTGATTGAATGACTTCTAATTTTTTCATCTTTTTTTGTCAAGTAACTTTACTTTACAAAAAAAATGTGTTATCCTAGTATGGTTGATGAAAATCACTAGATTGAATCGAATTTAAATACCTAAAGGAGAAATCAAAATGGCAGTACCTGCACGTCGCACTTCAAAAGCGAAGAAAAACAAACGTCGTACACACTACAAAGTAACAGCTCCATCTGTAAACTTTGACGAAACTACTGGAGATTACTCACGTTCTCACCGCGTATCACTTAAAGGATACTACAAAGGACGTAAGATCGCTAAAGCTGCATCAGCTGAATAATAGAAGGGAGATACCATGCGCGTAAATATTACACTTGAACACAAAGAATCTGGTGAACGCTTGTACCTTACTTCTAAAAACAAACGTAACACTCCAGACCGTCTTCAATTGAAGAAATACTCACCAAAACTTCGCAAACACGTTGTGTTTACAGAGGTTAAATAAGCATAACTCAAAACGCCTTACTGGGCGTTTTTTGCTTTATTGGTTAGCAATCTATAGCTTTTCAGGAGAGATTTATGACATTTTATCTTTGGATGTTCCCTCTACTCTTTATCTTTCACGATATGGAAGAAATTATCGGTCTTGTCCCTTGGATTCATCTCAACGAAACCTTGCTGGCTCAAAAGGCTCCAGCTATTCTCAAGATTCACAAAGGAATTACAACAGAGGGATTTGCCCTTGCTGTTTTTGAGGAGTTTATCATTGTCTTATCCATCACTTTATTAGCGTATTTTACTCAATCTAGAGCGCTCGAATTAGTTTGGTTAGGAGGATTTGTGGCCTTTGCACTCCATCTCTTGCTCCATATTGGACAATCAATTCTTCTCCGTAAGTATATCCCTGCTCTCATCACTTCTATCCTTTGTTTTCCTGTCAGTGCTTATTTGATTACAGACATCGTGCATTTGTGGCAGGTTTCGACTAGCGAATTTTTCCTATTTTCACTGGTCGGTTCAGGCATCGTCGTCATCAATCTCCTCTTTGCTCTCTGGCTTGGGAAAAAGTATTCCACCTGGCTCATCCATTACCATTAACGAAAGTTCCTTGCAATTTCAATTTGCAGGGAATTTTTTTATCCTCCTTCACAGTTAAGAAGTGTTCTATAGTTTTTTAGGCTCCATAATATTTGTAGTGGGTAAATCCCCTATAGATATTATGGAGCCTACTTTGTTGTAGAAAAAAAGTCCCATAAAATCTATAATGAAGAGTGACAAAACAACTCATTAGAAAGAATCATATGGAACCATTACATTTTATCTCAAAACTGCTCGATATCAAAGACCCTAATATCCAAATTATGGATGTCGTTAATAGGGATACCCACAAAGAAATCATCGCTAAACTGGACTACGAGGCCCCATCTTGTCCTGATTGCGGAAATCAAATGAAGAATATGACTTCCAAAAACTGTCTAAGATTCCTTACCTCGAAACAACTGGTATGCCTACCAGAATTCTTATGAAAAGCGTCGTTTCAAGTGCTATCACTGCTCGAAAATGATGGCCACTGAGGCTCCTCTAGTAAAGAAAAATCATCAAATCCCTCGTATTATCAATCAAAAGATTGCTCAGAAGTCGATTGAAAAGACTTCTATGACCGACATTGCCCATCAGCTTTCCATTTCAACTGTCATTCGCAAGCTTAATGACTTCCACTTTAAGCATGATTTTTCTCATCTTCCTGAGATTATGTCTTGGGATGTTGAAACAGTTAGGGGAGTGACTGTTTCAATCGGGAGATGAAGATGAGTTTCATTGCGCAAGATTTTAAAAAGCTCGATATCATCACTGTCCTTGAGGGAAGAACACAAGCTGTCATCCGAAATCACTTTCTGCGATACGATAGAGCCGTTCGCTGTCAGGTGAAACTCATTACGATGAATATGTTTAGCACTTACTATGCCTTGGCTAGCCAACTTCGCTTTCAAATTTCTAGACTCAGGCTGAAACAGTCTCCCAGACTGTTTCACTCCCAAACGCTAAAATCGTTCTAGATCGTTTCCATATTGTACAACATCTAAGCCGTGCTATGAGTCGTGTGCGTGTCCAAATTATGAATCAGTTTGATAGAAGATCGCACGAATATAAAGCACTGAAACGTTACTGGAAACTCATTCAACAGGATAACTATACGCTGAGCAGTAAACGATTTTATCGTCCAACATTTCAGTCGCATTTAACCAATAAAGAAATCCTAGACAAGCTTTTGAGCTATTCAGAAGACTTGAAACACCACTATCAGCTCTTGCTTTTTCACTTTCAGAATAAAGAGCCTGACAAATTTTTCGGACTTATTGAGGACAATCTAAAGCAGGTTCATCCTCTTTTTCAGACTGTATTTAAGACATTTCTCAAAGATAAAGAGAAAATCGTCAACGCTCTCCCATTACCCTATTCCAACGCCAAATTGGAAGCCACTAATAATCTCATCAAACTCATCAAGCGCAATGCCTTTGGTTTTCGGGACTTTGAAAACTTCAAAAAACGGATTTTTATCACTCTGAACATCAAAAAAGAAAGGACGAAATTCGTCCTTTCTAGATCTTAGCTGACTTCAACCCACTACAGTTGACAAAGAGCTGATTTTCTAGGCCTTTTTAGCATATTTAAAACCACAATTAGAATCGCTTATAATTTCTCAACATCCTTCACAAAACTTCTATGAACAGTACCACAATTTTGACAAATTTCATGATAGAGGGCAATACCTCCTGAAACGAATTTAGCCTCTTCACTGACTAATCCTGCATAACCTTTCAGTTGTTTTTTTACGACAAATTGATCAGCACCGCAGTGGGTACAAATTTGATTTTTCATGACTAGACCTCCTCATTTAAGCGGAAAATATCTTCAACGGACATGCCAAAGACGCGTGCGATTTTAAGCGCCATTTCAAGTGAAGGGTTATATCGATTATTCTCTAAGTGGAGAATAGTTTCCCGTCGTACACCAATCTTATCCGCCAATTCTTGCTGGGTCATGCGGGCATCTTCTCGGATGGCTTTTAAGTTTGTTAGAATTTTTCCCATATCTACCCCCTCTTTTCAAATATGAGGAAAAACAGGTCAAAAAACACAATCATGGATGCAGTAAAAATCAAAACCATGCCTGTTCTTAGGGTGAAGGGAAGGAAAAATGTTACTATGCTCAACACTATCAGAGATAGAACTATCAGTACCAGGGTTGTGCAGGCTGCCTTTGCCAAGTTCATATAGAAACGCTCGTCTGCTTGTTCATCAACTTTTTTTAATGCAAAATAGAGAAAGCAAAGAATGAGGACAAACAAGCCAGAACCTAGAAAAAGGTGTTTCAGCCAGATAGGACTAGTAGCTGGTGTGATTATCCAGATACCTTTAGTGTAAATGGCCATAGCGGTAAATAAGGTCATACCATATAACTTCTCTGTCAGTCCAAAATACTTTTCCTCGTCTTCTTGAGATTGTGCCTTGGAAACAAGCCAGAAAATAAGTCCTTGCATGGTAATCGTGACTAGAAAAACAGTGTGTTTTATCCAGGGGGAATTACTTGGCGGAGTTAATAGCCACAGTAGTAGCATAACAGGTAACCAAGTCCAAATTAACCATTTTTTGATGTGTTTCATCTTATTCTTCTTTCCTGTCTTTAAAGTAGAAGGCAGAAAATCCAATGGCACTACCGATAATTGGTGTAAGGCTAATCAATATTTTAGCCAAAAGACTGAGGTTTGTAGCTAGAAAAACGTAGCTAATAATGGAAAGATTAGTCATCAGTGTCGAAATGATGAGCCCTATTTTTTGTGATTTAAACATGATGTGTTCCTCCTTTGTTAGAAATAGTTCACATTGAACAGTAAAATTTTTAGGCTTGTGCCTAATGGCAGATTTTCTTGTGAGAAAGGATTGGTGACCGTAGCATTTGTTATAAATATCTCACCTCTATGTTATAATTATATCACATTAAAAAAGAGAATACAAGTATTAAATCAAAAGATATTTTCTAATCTTTTCTCAATCAGACAAAATTCATCCAGAAGAATGGTTTAAGCAAGAAAAAAGCCCAGAAACGTTGGTTTCAGGCTCTATAATTTCTGTAGTGGGTAAACCCACTGTAGGAATTATGGAGTCTATTTTGTTGTAGAAAAAAGCCCCATAAGATCTATAATGAAAAAGTGACCAAACCTTCATTAGAAAGAATCTTATGGAACAATTAAATTTTATCACAAACATACTTGGAATGAATGACAAAAATATTATTATCTTAGATTATCTTGATACTGGAACGCATAAAGAAGTCATTGCTAAGCTCGATTATCCTGCCTCTAAATGTCACAACTGTCAAGGACAAATGGCTAAATATGACTTCCAAAAAGAATCCAAAATCCCCTACCTCGAATGTGCTCTCATTCGATTGAGAAAACGCCGTTTCCGCTGTACAGACTGTGGAAAAATAGCCGTCGCAGAGACTTCCTTAGTCAAGAAGAATCACCAGATCTCAACCATCGTCAAACAGAAAATCACTCAAAAATTGATTGAGAAAATCCCTATGACAGCTATCTCCGAAAGTTTATCTGTCTCCACTTCGACAGTTACATAAATTCAAATTTAAGACTGATCTTAACCACCTTCCAGAACACTTGAGTTGGGATGTGGAAACAGTCAGGGAAGTGACTGTTTCAATCGGCAGATAGAGATGAGTTTTATTGCACAGGACTACGATACAAGAAAGATCCTAGCTATCTTAGATGGACGAACTCAAGCAACTATTCGCAATCATTTCCTCCGGTATTCTAGACAGGTAAGAAGTCGCGTGAAAGTCATTACCATGGACATGTTTAGTCCCTACTATGACTTGGCTAAACAACTTCGCTTTCGAATTTCTAGGCTCAGGCTGAAACAGTCTCCCAGACTGTTTCACTCCCAAACGCTAAAATTGTTCTCGATCGCTTTCATATTATCCAGCATCTCAGTCGAGCAATGAATCGCGTACGCATCCAAATTATGAATCAGTTTGATAGAAGATCGCACGAATATAAAGCACTGAAACGTTACTGGAAACTCATTCAACAGGATAACTATAAGCTGAGCAGTAAACGATTTTATCGTCCAACATTTCAGTCGCATTTAACCAATAAAGAGATTCTTGAAAAACTTCTCTCTTACTCTCAAGATCTTAGAGATCGCTATGAACTCTATCAGCTTTTACTCTTTCATTTTCAAGAGAAGCACGCTGATTATTTCTTTGAATTAATCAAGGAAACTATTTCTTCTGTCAATCCAATCTTCCAGACCATTTTTAGGACCTTTTTGAGAGATCAGGATAAGATCATTAATGCACTTGTACTTCCCTACTCAAACGCAAAACTTGAGGCCACAAATATCCTCATCAAAGTCATTAAGCGAAATGCTTTTGGCTTCCGGAACTTTGAAAATTTTAAAACGAGAATTCTCATTGCTTTGAATATCAAAAAGGAGAGAACCAATTTGGTCCTCTCCAGGTTGTGACTTTTTATCAACCCACTACAGTTGACAAAGAACCGTTTTTCAAGACAAAGCAAAAAGCCCACTGTTGTAGGCTTTCTGTAAGATATTTCTTAAAATTAAAGCATTTTGTTGTAGAATTCAACGACAAGTGCTTCGTTGATTTCTGGGTTGATTTCGTCGCGTTCTGGCAAGCGTGTCAATGAACCTTCCAATTTTTCAGCGTCGAATGATACGAATGCTGGACGTCCAAGAGTAGCTTCTACTGCCTCAAGGATTGCTGGAACTTTCAATGATTTTTCACGAACTGAGATCACTTGACCTGGAGTTACGCGGTATGATGGGATATCAACGCGTTTTCCGTCAACAAGGATGTGACCGTGGTTTACGAATTGACGAGCTTGACGACGAGTAGTCGCAAGGCCAAGACGGTAAACAACGTTATCCAAACGACGTTCCAAAAGAAGCATGAAGTTGAAACCTAGGATTCCGCCTTTGATTTTTGTAGCTTGTACGAACAAGTTACGGAATTGTTTTTCACCTACACCGTAAGTGAAACGAAGTTTTTGTTTTTCAGCCAATTGCAAACCGTATTCTGACAATTTAGAACGGTTGTTTGGTCCGTGTTGTCCTGGTACGTAGTTACGACGTGCCAATTCTTTACCTGTACCTGTAAGCGAAAGGCCAAGGCGACGAGCTTGTTTCCAAGATGGTCCTGTATAACGTGACATGTGTATGTCCTCCTGATATAAATAATATTTCGGTGGAAATAGTCACTTAGAAAGCCCTGATTCGTGCAGATGCCCTTCGCCTAAACAGCCAAGGTTACTTGTCATAAGACACCTGTTGACGAGCTTCATGCTTTCCTGCTGCTATTTCACACAAAGGCTATTGTACCATGAAAAGCTAGATTTGTAAAGGGATTTTACGCCTTTATTTCAAATTGAGGCTGAATGTAAACTTGCTTCCTAAGCCATACTGACTTTCTGCTGTGATTTCGCCACCAAGCTGATGGGCTAGTTCGCGTGCGATCGCAAGACCTAAGCCATGCCCACCTGTCTTCATATTGCGCGAAGTTTCTACACGATAAAGTCGTTTAAAGATCTTTTCCAAATCCTCAGGATGAATCCCCTGACCCTCGTCTTTCACACTGATTGTTAGCTCTTGTTCTGTTAATTGGGCAAGAACCTCGATTCTGGTTCCTGGTTCTGAATATTTAAAGGCATTGTTTAACAAATTGACTAAAATGCGAGAAAGTTTGTCAGAATGGCTCTTGATTTTCGCCGACTCAGGTGATACTTGAATGTAAACATCCCGCTCCTCTTGTTCAATCTGGAGTTGAAATTCACTCATGGACTCAATCAATAGCTGATCTAAAAAGACCTCTTCGACTTCTTCATCAGCAGTTTCTTGAGGTTGTGTATTGAGAGTCAAAACATCCAATTCCTCTACTAGCTTGTTTAGACGCTCAGTTTGCCGACCAATCGTGGCTAAGTAGTGGAGCCGCTCCTCTTCCTTGATCACTCCATCTAGAATTCCCTCCACAGTAACCTGAATGGAGGTAATGGGAGTTTTAATATCGTGAGAGAGCTGCGCAATCATTATTCTCTTTTCTTGCTCACTCTCATCAAGTGATTGAAAGGTAGCCTGCAAATTGTGGGACATGTCATTAAAAGCCTGTCCCAGCTCTTGAAATTCTAATGGTCCTTTGGTTTCAATTTCTGTGCTGAAATCCTTGCTGGCTATATCCTGTGCTTGTTTTTTCAAATGTTTCAGAGAAGAGAACACAGGCGACAAAAGAAAGATGCTCACTGCAGCGCCAATGAAACTAGCAATCAAGGTCATTCCAACTAAAAAGTAAACTTCACTTTTCTCGATCAACATTCGTTGGACTGCCCAGAAAACGACCAAAATCGTTAGTAGAGTCGACACTAGGTACCCCACTAAAATATAGTTTTTTAATTTCATTTTCTACCTCTTGGTTTTTCCATCTTATAGCCCAAACCCCAGACAGTTTTGATAGCAGGAGCATTTGAATTTGTATACTTGGTCAACTCTTGCCTCAAAGCATGGATATGAACATTGAGTGTATTGGTGTCATCCACATAGTCCTCTTGCCATACTTTCTCGTAAAGTTCCGTCTTTGAAAAGACTCTCTCAGGATTGCTGGCTAATACCCATAGAAGTTCAAAGGATTTTACTGTCAATTCCAAAGGTTGATCCCCAATGCGAACCTCATGAGTCACATGGTTGATCACCAAGTCACCAAATTCGATCTGTTCGGTCTCTCTTCCACGGCTAAGGCGACGCAAGATATTATTTACTCTTAAAACCAATTCGCGTGGGCTAAAGGGTTTGACTATAAAATCATCTGCCCCCAAACTTAATCCATAAATCTTATCCTGTTCGCTTGTCTTAGCAGTTGTAAAGAGGAAGGGTTGATCCGGAGCGATATACTGAACTTCACTGATAAAATCATAACCGTCCATATTGGGCATCATGATATCTGTGATAATGAGGTCAATAGATTTTTTTCTGAAAAGTTCTAATCCCTCCTTACCATCATGGGCGACCAAAACATCGTAACCTGCCTGTATAAGATAGCGGTTTTGAATATCTAGAATATCTATCTCATCATCAACCATCAAAATTGTCTTTTTCATCTGACACTCCTTCGATAAAAACAGTGTTATACTTGCTTTAGTATAACACTATTTTCTCTAATGTTTAAGTGATTTGAATCTTAATCTTCTCGTTTGGTTGTCAAACCCAAAAGTCCAACAAGACCTGCCAAGGCTAGACCAAAGATACCAAGGCCAGCTGTAGCCGTTTTAGCTTCCCCAGTATTTGGTAGCATCGCTTTATCATCTTTTTTCATCATATTAGTCATTGGGCTAGAAGCTGGTTGATCGACCTCCATATCTGACATATGGTGATTTGTATCCATCATACTCTCAGTCGTACCTGTAGAGCCTGCTTCAGAAGGCTTCGTATTCATCTGATCTGGTTGAGATGGCATTGTCGCCATTTCTTTCATATCTGACATATGGTGATTTGTACCCATCATACCATCAGTCGTGCCTTTAGAGCCTGTTTCAGAAGGCTTCGTATTCATCTGACCTGATTGAGATGGTGTTGTCGCCATTTCTTTTCCACGAAGCTGAATCGTTACTTGACGAGTTGCGATAAGATTGGTCAAATCTGGTTTTCCATCTTTAGAACCATACACTTTGACAATAGCTTGGTAAGTGTGAGTGCCATTGGCACGAAGTTGGTCTAGAAGGGCTTGTCCTTCTTTGCCTGTCGTGTTGCCATTCAAATCCACTTCGTAGAAATATTGGCCTTTAGCCAAGCCTTCAAGTGGCAATAGAGCAGGATTTTTAGCTGAACCATTATCTGACCATGGGGCTTTGTCTGAGGCTTTTAACAAGAGGCGAGTCAACATACCATCACCACCGAAAGCTTCGTATGGAATAACCTGGTTGACACCTGCCAAGAATGGACCTGGAACATTTGCTTTTTCAAGGTAGCTAGCTGGAACATCAATGCTATTTTTGATGTTGTTAACAACAGACTCTTTAACCTGATTTGGTGTGGTTGAAGCGTTCAAATTAACAGTCAAATCTTTAGTCGCTACCAGATTAGTTAAGTCAGGCTTGCCATCTTTTGCACCGTACACCTTGATAGTAGCTTTATAGCTTTGTGTACCATTTTGTTTCAAGAGGTCAAGCAGCTCTTTGTCAGATTTTCCTTGAGTGCCTGCCAAGTCTACTTCGTAGAAATAAAGGCCTTTGCCCAATTTCTCTACTGGTGGGAGAGCAGGATTTTTAGCTGAACCATTATCTGACCATGGAGCCTTATCAGATGCTTTCAAGATAAGGCGAGTTAACATGCCATCACCAGCGAAGAATTCGTATGGAATGACTTGATTGACACCAGCTGTAAATGGTCCTGGGAAATTAGCTCTATCCAAGTAAGAAGCTGGGACATCTACTGTGTCTTTAGTGTTGTCAGCCACACCTTTTTGCACTTCAGCTGGAGTGGTCAAACCATTCAAATTAACAGTCAAATCTTTAGTCGCTACCAGATTGCTCAAGTCTGCCTTGCCATCTTTCGCACCGTACACCTTGATAGTAGCTTTATAGCTTTGAGTGCCGTTTTGTTTCAAGAGGTCAAGCAGCTCTTTATCAGATTTTCCTTGGGTGCCTGCCAAGTCTACTTCGTAGAAGTAGAGGCCTTTGCCCAATTTCTCTACTGGTGGGAGAGCAGGGTTTTTAGCTGAGCCGTTGTCTGACCATGGAGCCTTATCGGATGCTTTCAAGATAAGGCGAGTCAACATGCCATCACCAGCGAAAAGTTCGTATGGAATGACTTGGTTGACACCAGCTGTAAATGGTCCTGGGAAATTAGCTCTATCCAAGTAAGAAGCTGGGACATCTACTGTGTCTTTGGTATTGTCAGCCACACCTTTTTGAACTTCAGCTGGAGTGGTCAAACCATTCAAATTAACATCCAAATCCTTAGTCGCTACCAGATTAGTTAAGTCAGGCTTGCCGTCTTTTGCACCGTACACCTTGATGGTAGCTTTATAACTTTGAGTGCCGTTTTGTTTCAAGAGATCTAGAAGCTCTTTATCAGATTTTCCTTGAGTGCCTGCCAAATCTACTTCATAGAAGTAAAGGCCTTTGCCCAATTTTTCTACTGGTGGGAGAGCAGGATTTTTAGCTGAGCCGTTGTCGGACCATGGAGCCTTATCAGATGATTTCAAGATAAGGCGAGTCAACATGCCATCACCAGCGAAGAATTCGTATGGAATGACTTGGTTGACACCAGCTGTAAATGGACCTGGAAAATTGGCTTTGTCAAGGTAGCTAGCTGGGACATCTACTGTATCTTTAGTGTTGTCAGCCACACCTTTTTGCACTTCAGCTGGAGTGGTCGCTGGTTGCGCTTCACTGGCTTCACGGTCTTGTCCAGAAACTGTAGACTCAGAACTTTCCATAGGTTTAACTGCATCTTCTGTTTGTTTCTTAGAGTCAGGTTCTGCTTGCACTTCTTCTTTCGGCGCTACTACAGGCTCTTTAGCAGTTTCGTCCGCTTTTTCTGAAGAGCTTGTCGTATCCACACTTGCTTTAGGTGTTGGAACAGACTGTTCTGAAGGAAGAGCTACATCGACTGCTTTTTTTAGAACCTCTGCTGGTAAGTCGCTCTTTTCACTCACCGAAGCAGCGTCTGGTACGACTTGAGCAGGGGTCGGATTGACGACATCAGCACGTGCAGAACTTGGTTGACCAACTAGGACAAAGAAGCCACTAGCTACAACAACTGAAGCAACACCGACACTGAGACGGCGAATTGACCAACGAGTATATCTCTGATTTGGATTGAATTTCATAGGATTCTCCTTAGAGTTTTCTTTTTTTTGATGACTCTAGTATAATCTCCTAAAATTAAAAAGGATTAAGAAAAAGTTAAAATTTTTCTTAAATCCCTCTTATAAAATACTTATATTAATTTTTTATACGTTCAATTCCGTCAAATTGTCCAAATACTGGTTATTAATGACTGCCAAGATATAGGCATCTGCCCGCAAGAGGTCATTGGGCCCGAATTGGACATCCAGAGGAGCATTTTCGTAGGCACGAAAACCTAATACGTTGAGGTTGTATCGCCCACGTAGATCTAACTGACTGAGGCTTTTACCTACCCATGATTGGGGGATTTTCATCTCGACAATCGATACATTCTTGTCCAACTGAAAGACGTCTACGCTGTTATGAAAGAGGATGGTCTGTGCCAATGAGCGCCCCATTTCAAACTCTGGTGAAATGACTGCGTCTGCACCAATTTTTTCCAACACCTTTTTAGCTGTATGGCTTTTGACCTTGGCAATGACTGTCGGCACTCCTAGACTCTTGCAGTGCATAACCGCGAGAACACTGGACTCCAGATTTTCACCCGTTGCGACGACTACGGTATCACAGGTGTCAATCCCCGCTGATAGAAGGAGTTCTTCATCCGTGATATCTCCAACTACCCCTCGCGCCAACACTGGTTCAAATTGATTGATACGCTCCTCGTGGTCATCAATAGCAATAATATTCATGTCATGCTTGGCTAGGGCAGCCAAAACACTGCTCCCAAAAATTCCCAAGCCTAAAATTCCAATTGTCCGATCTGACATCGTTCTTCCTTTCTTATCAGATAGTGATATCTGCTTTCATATAGTGAATCGTATCTTTCTTGTCTGGCTGGTATTCCGCTACACTGACCAGTAGTGTCAAGGGACCAATACGGCCGATAAACATCAACAACATAACGATGCTGAGGGCTAACTTACCTAACTCCGGCGTTAAATTTGCCGTCACTCCAACTGTCGCAAGCGCTGAAATAGTCTCAAACATGAGGTAGATAAAGCGCGGATTTCCCTCTGCGGTTACCCCTAGCAGGATCAAGCCCAGCAAGAATGTCAGCAAGAAGATAATAAAGACACTGAAAGATTTTTGCACGGTTCGGGGTTCAATGGTCCTCCGAGCAACATTGGCATGAGGCAAGCCCAATAGTTCGCTACGAGCAAAGACCAACAAGACAAAGAAGGTCGTAATCTTGAGCCCCCCTGCTGTCCCTCCAGGCGCCCCTCCCAGAAACATCTGCAAGATGTAGATCAGTAAGGTAACTGGTCGAGCCTGGGTGTAGTCAATTGAAGCAAATCCTGCCGTTCTCATGCTGACGGTCTGGAAGAAACTAACCAGCAGTTTCTCTGGAGCGCTGAGATTTCCAATCGTTCCAGGATTATTCCACTCAATTAAGAGAGTCGATACTGTTCCAAAGAGCAGAATTCCCGCCGTTAAAAAGAGAACCAGCTTGGTATGAAAGCGAAGACGGCGTTTTTTCTTCTTCCCAAACTGGGTCGCTAGATCAAACCAGACCATAAATCCTAGCCCCCCCGTGATAATCAAGCCTGCAATCACTAGATTGATTAAGGGATCCGTTTGAAATGCTACCAAACTCGTACTTCCAAAATTATCAAATCCAGCATTACAGAAAGCTGAAACAGCCAAAAAGATAGAGGTTAGAATCCCTCGCCCCCAGCCAAATTCGGGGATAAAGCGAAAACTCAAGAGAAAGGCACCAATTCCTTCCACCAGAAAAGTCGTCAGAAAGATTGAGCGGATGAAGTCCTTTAGAGACTGGGTTTCTCCATAACCGAAACTTTCTTGAATGGTCTCACGGCCACGAAGACTGAGCTTTTGCTTGCCACGGATATAAAAGATTCCGATAAAGGTCATGAGCCCCAAACCACCAATCTGGATTAAGAGCATACAGATTAGCTGGCCCCATATATTATAAGTAGAGGCCACTGGCAGGGTGAAGAGCCCTGTCACACAGACCATGGACACGGTCGTAAAGAGATGGTCAAAGTAGGTCGCTTGTGACGTTGTTGCTTGCACAAAGGGAAGACTTAAAAGGAGAGAACCTAAGAAGATCACTAGAGTAAAACTTAAAAAGATGCGACGGGCTGGCGATAAACGTCCCAGTGTCGTCCTGATTTTTTCCAAAAAAGATTTGAATAACATAACTACATTCTACCATAAAAACAGCAAGAACACTCACATGTGGTGCACAATGGCAAGACAGAGTTCGAGTGCCTTATCAAAAGCTTCAGAGCCCCAGTCACGACTGTCGTAATTATCTAGATCCGCTAAGGAATCTGCGGTAAAGAGCAATTCCCCCCAGACAACACCACGTAGTTGGGCAACTGCCGCAAGAGCAGAGCACTCCATCTCCACAACAGCACAGCCTTCTTCCTTACGATAAGCCACCTTTTCAGCCGTCTCTCGGTAAAAACCATCTGTCGTCCAGGTCATAACTTCCTCGTAAGGAATGCCTCTTTGTTCTAAGACTTGCTCAATGGCAGAGACAGCCTCAATCTGCATCTCCATATAACGAGAAGCCGCTACATAATGGTAGCTGGTCCCCTCATCTCGCAAAGCGCGAACAGGGACAAGAAAGGCATTCTCCTCTATATCGGCTAGGACTCCACAGGTACCTGTGGAAATGATTTGCTCCACACCATAGCCAATCAACCAATCCATAAACTGGGCTGCTGGGGCAGAACCAACGGGCGCTTGGGCCAGACAAATCTTCTCGTTCTTGTAGTTGATGACGTAGACTGGATAAGTCTTGGTGGCAGAAACAAATTCACCAGCACAGTCCGCCCCTACTTCCTGAGCATAGCGGTCAATCTCTTCCTCCAAAAATGCATAGATACACTTCTTTGGCAACTTTAAGTCCAATCCCTCATGTGTTGGCATAAGGACTGCCTGGGGATTGTCATCAAACTCTAAAATAGGAATCGCATGTTTCTGAATCATAGCCCACCTCCTCTAATTTTGTACTATTGTATCAAAAACTGACGGAGTGTCAAGGAAATCTCAATCAAATACTCTGCCCCAACCTACAAATAAGATGCTAATTAAAACAAGTCTAGTGAAAAACTTTAAAACCTAAAAATACTACTATAAAAACGAATGATGATATTTAGTTACAGGAAACTACTTCTCATTCATTCGTTTTTTAATTACTATTGGACAATATTAATCTTTAGTGTCAGCTAACTATTTACTGAAAAGAATTCCCTCAGTGAGCTCGACAAAACCGGTCTCTTTTACTTTTCTTTAACTGGGATTTCCTTGATAACTCGCGCAGGATTGCCAGCTAGGACAACATTGTCGCCGAAGGACTTGGTGATTACAGCCCCTGCTCCTTCCACTACGTTATTGCCCAGAGTCACTCCGGGAAGAACAATGACACCACCTCCAGCCCAGAAATTGTCACCGATGGTGATGGGCTTGCCGTATTCGACCCCTGAATTACGTTCATGCGGATCTAGTGGGTGGAGTGGGGTTAAAAACTGGCAGTTGGGGCCAAGCATGGCATTTTTACCGATGCGAATCGGACAAACATCCAGCATGGTCAAATTCCAATTAGAATAAAAATTTTCCCCTAGATGGATATTGACTCCATAATCGACCACCAGACGTGGATTGACATAGAGATTTTGCCCAGTTGAGCCAAACCAAGTCTTGATAATATCCGCTCCCTTCAAGGGATCTTCTTCTTGGTTAAAGGCAGATTGTTTTTGGCGAGAGGCCTGCGCCAAGATCCGTAATTCAGGATCCGACGGACGGTAAGGCTCCCCTGCTATCATTTTTTGGTATTCGCTGGTCATCTTAACACCTCATACTTACTTTGGACCCATCATATCAAAAAGCCTTTGAAAGGTCAAGAATAGCCTGCTTTCTAGACTCTCGAAACCATTCCCCATCCTAACTCAAAACAACTTACTTGACAAAAGCTTGACTTCATGGTTTAATATACCCCATAAGGGTATATTTGGAGGTGCCTATGTTTCACTTATTATTTACAAAAATTGACAGTATTTCTACCAGCGAGTTAGAATCTAAACTCAGAGAACCAATTCAGCTACTAGATGTTCGGACGCCTACGGAATTCCATAGAGGTCATATCAAAAATGCCAAAAATGTTCCTTTAACGGAAATCGGATCCTACACACCTGCGACAAAAGAAACACTTTATGTCATTTGTCATTCTGGTGTGCGAAGCAAACTAGCTGCGAAAAAGCTTAAGAAAAAAGGCTATGATGTCATCAATGTACGAGGCGGTATGAGCGCTTGGACAGGTAAGGTCATCTAGAAGCATAAAGGAGAAAATCAATGAAAATTATCATTGTCGGGGGAGTTGCAGGCGGAATGTCAGCAGCAACCCGTCTCAGACGCCTCATGGAAGACGCTGAGATCATTATTTTTGAGAAAGGTCCCTTTGTTTCCTTTGCAAACTGCGGACTTCCTTACTATGTTTCAGGAGAAATTGCAAACCGTGATAGTTTATTGGTCCAAACTCCTGAAAGTCTCAGGGCACGCTTTAATCTGGATGTTCGTCCTTTCCATGAGGTCATCAGCATTTCGCCAGCAGAGCACACTGTGACCGTACGCCATGATGGACAGGAATTCACAGAAAGCTACGACAAATTGATCCTCTCCCCAGGAGCTAAACCATTTGTTCCTACCATTGAAGGTTTGGCAGAAGCTAAGAATGCCTACACGCTCCGCAATGTTCCCGATCTTGATGAAATTATGGTGGCCTTGGACAATCATCCAAAAGAAGCTGTCGTTATCGGTGCAGGCTTTATCGGGCTTGAAATGGCTGAAAATCTTGCGAAACGTGGATTGCAAGTTACCATCGTTGAGAAAGCACCCCATGTCTTGCCACCATTAGATCACGAAATGGCAGCCTTTGTCCAAGCAGAATTGCTGGCAAACGGCGTTCGCGTTATCACTTCTCAGTCTGCGACTCGATTTGAAGACCAAGGAAAAGTCATCGTTCTCGAAAACGATCAAAAGATCACTTTTGACCTCACCATCCTTTCTGTCGGTGTTGAGCCTGAAAATGGACTGGCTAAAGCTGCGGGGATTGAACTGGGACTTCGTGGTGGAATTCTGGTCGATGAACATTATGAAACCAGTCAAAAAGACATTTTTGCAGTTGGGGATGCCATCGTCGTCAAGCAAGATATTACGGGTCAAGATGCTCTCATCTCTCTCGCTTCTCCTGCCAATCGTCAGGGACGCCAAGTGGCGGACGTCATCGCAGGACTCGGTCGTACAAATAAGGGCAGTATCGGCACTGCAATCGTTCGTGCCTTTGATATGACAGCTGCTTCGACTGGTCTCAGCGAACGCATTCTTCGCATGAATCAACTCCCTTACAAGGCACTTCATGTCAGCGGAAAAGACCACGCCGGTTATTATCCAGGCGCTACTGATATGACCTTGAAGCTCCTCTTTGACCCAACCACTGGAAAAATCTATGGTGCCCAAGGAGTTGGAAAGAAAGGTGTTGACAAGCGAATCGATATCCTAGCTACTGCCATCAAGGGAAATCTCACCGTCTTTGACTTACCAGAGTTAGAGTTTACCTATGCGCCACCTTTTGGTTCTGCCAAGGATCCCGTCAATATGCTGGGCTACGCAGCCTTGAACCTTATCGAAGGTCTCAGCGACAATATTCAATGGTACCAGCTCGAAGGCGAACTGGCTAAGGGGAAAAAGTTCCTAGATGTACGGACAAGTGGCGAATTCCAAAGTGGTCGACTTAAGGTTGACACCATCCACATCCCCCTAAACGAACTACGGGAACGCTTGGATGAACTAGACAGGAACCAAGCCTACATCGTTAGCTGCCACAGTGGTTTACGCAGCTATATCGCAGAGCGTATCCTCAAGCAAGCAGGATTTACCGTCCAAAACCTTGACGGCGCTTATTCACTATACAAAATGGCGAATCCAGAAGGAGTAGAATATGGTAACTAATATCAGCATGGCTGACTTTTATGAAAAATATCAACATGAAAATCTAGATCTTATCGATGTCCGTGAAGTACATGAATTCCAAGCAGGACATGCACCGGGTGCCAAAAATCTTCCGTTAAGTACCTTGGAGCAAGGCTACAAAGAACTCAAACCTGACCATGAATACCATGTCATCTGCCAAGGAGGAGTGCGTTCTGCCTCTGCCTGTCAATTTCTCAGCGCCCAAGGGCTCACCGTTACCAATGTAGAGGGGGGTATGAATGCTTGGCCCGCTCAAGTAGAATAAATAATCTTCTACAAGAATCTATTACCCCATACAAAAAGCAACAGATATGCCGTTGCTTTTTGTATGATTAAGAATGCTCTAGATAAAATCAAGTCAAACTCCTCATAAACTATAACTGAGCATATAAATTGACTTCTATATTTTTAGTGATACAATACATAGAATGCCATTTGTTAAGTACGTTCAGTATAAAATTAAAAACTTTGGCATTAAGGAAGGAATTCACTATGAAATCAAAAACTATTGCACTTTCTGTTGCAACATTAGCCAGTGTTAGTTTATTAGTAGCTTGTGCCCCTACAGCTCAACAACAAAATCAACAACCTGCTCAACAAACACAACAATCTAACCAAAATCAACAGTCTGACCAACAAAATCAGCAATCTAACCAACAAAACACTAACAATAACAACCAAGCTGCTCCAGCTCAAAATGCTCCAGTAGCTCAACCTGAAAACATCGATGGAACCTATCAAGGACAAGATGACCATGATCAAATTACTTTGACTGTTACTGGTAAAACAGGAACATGGACAAAATTAGAATCTGACGGGGACCAAAAAATTAAACAAGTTACTTTTGATCCAGCAAACCAACGTATGATCATTGGTGATGATGTACAAATCTACACTGTTAACGGAAATCAAATTACAGTAGATGATACTGACTTTGATCCTTCTGATCGAATTATTTTATCAAAATAATCATAAAAAGAGGCCTAAAAATAGAGCCTCTTTTTCTCAACGTTAAAACTTACATTAAACTATCCTACTGATGGCATTTTTGTCTTTATGATAAAGTAAACAATTACTTCACTTCCTTTTAATCAAGTATCGGATAGCCTTTTCTAGGCGTGCCTTTTGAGCTTCAGGATCATCTAGTGGCTGATTGATACATTCAGTAAGGTTTTCCGTAATTATCATCTCAATCACGCGCTCCACACTAGATTTCACGGCTGTCAGTTGCGTCACAATATCAGCACAATCACGATCTTCTTCAATCATCTTTTGAATCCCACGCAACTGGCCCTCTGAACGTTTCAAACGAGTAATATACTTTGAGTTTGTCATTGATTTATCCTTGGTCACTTTTTCTTCATTATATCTCGAATAAGGAGCTTTGTCAAAATTCTCATCCTATCTGTCTTTATAGGAGACAACCTTTTCTCTGTATCAGAAAGAAAAGATTGGTGAGCAAGAAAATGGAAAAGAAACTCTATTCTTCTTGAAGCTCGATGGGAAATAAAATTTCCTATTAACCAACTGACTTTTATGCCTTATATCTTGGACAAAAAGGCTAGGATCACTATCCCATAGACTAGGACTAGAGCCAGCCCAAATCCGATACCAAACCACTTGTAAAACTTATCCATTCCGCTGTAACGTTCGACATAGGCCCTGGTCGGCTTGTCTGGATCATACCAGACCGTCAGTTCCGAATGAAGGGGGAAATGGGTCTGCATCAAGCGTTTGAAGGAAACAAAGGAGTTGCTGTAGCGAGTGATTGAAGGCGCCAGCATATCTTCTCTTGTATAGTCCTTTAAAAATTTAGTAGTCCCCCACGGAATTGTGACCGTTTTGAACATAAAATACTGCAAGGTTTTCTTATAAGTAATCCCATCCACCGTATATTCGACGATAGGTGGATATCCCTCACGAAAACGGCTATAGCCGATAACTGTTCCCTGTACGAATGACTGGGCAAGGCGGACCAACTTCTGATCTCGAAGATAAAGGTAGAGAAAGGTCCCACATACAAATACAAAAGATAGGAAGGTGACGATTGTCCCAACTATCAAACCAATCACTTCTTTAGTCATATGAACTCCTCCTGTTATTTTATACAGTAAAATCCCAAAATTAACTCCTCCAGAAAGGACATCGATGTCCTCGAGTCTACTCTTCGGATTTTTCTTTTGACTGTTTTTCTCTCAAATCTTTTACAGATTCCGATATGATATCTCTCACCTGTTCGTCAGTAAGTCCTGGAATCTGGTAATAAGGATTATTGGATTCGCTTTTTGACGGTTTTGTTCCTGAACTTTCGGTTTTAGAACTTTGTTCAGTCGAAGACGAGGATTTCGACTCTGAGGAACTGGATTCTTTGGTCTTAGAGGAACTGGACGACTCAGACTCAGAAGACTTGGACGTTACAGGCGTTTTAGAATCAAGCTTAGGCGGCTTGTTTACTTGGTCGTTCGGCTGTTTCACAGGTTTATAGAATATCCCAAAAGACAACAGCAAGGCCATCAAGATCCCAATACCAGCCAAGGTTCTTTTATTGGCTTCAGCCGAGGGAACCTTTACTCCCTTTGTACTGAGTATTTTCCATTCTGGATGCTCTTTTTCTATGGCTTTTTTCTGTCTCCTAAGAGGACCAAGTAGAAAATGATTAAAAGGCACAATCGTTACCATAGCCACCGTTATAAGCGGGACATAATTGGAATGACTTGATACCAGTAGAACATCGAGTATAGCGAGAAGAATGAAGAGGAAACGCCCCACAAACTTACGAACTTGATGCTCTTTTTTGATCTGCAAATATCGCTCTTGTGACATTATCATTCCCTCTTTTCTATTTCTTCCCTAAATATCACTTTCCCCTGCTTGTATTTTCGTACGGCTAAGAGCCAGCGTATTGGGTTGTTTTGGAACAAGAGCAGTACGACACTAATTGGGACGATTGTTGCTCCGATTGGTGCTATGAACATGGACGGCTCAAACCATTCATGTTCATAGTAGGGAATGAAGGTCCCAGGTATGGCAAAGAACACAACAATAACAAAAACAAATAGAAGAACGAGAATAACAAATAGATACAATATGATTTTATCGACTGTTGGTTCCTTATCTGGAGACTTTTTCCAAAATTTACTACTTTCAACCGCTTCTTTAAACTGCTCTTCACTTGCTGGGACAAGCGACTTAGCCCCACTGTAGAACAGTTTTTCAAATCCATAAACACTTCCGATAAAAACGAAAAGGATAGCGGCTAGATGGATCGGAATCATCCACTCACTCAATCTAAAGGGAGCTATCAAGGAGCGAATCCAAATACTGATGACAGCAACTAGCAAGAAAGCAAAGAAGACAACCCAAGGCCACTTGGATTTCTTTGAATTGATGGCGCCTTCACTATCTGGCCAGTTGCTAGAGTCTGTCGTTAATGCCTCTCTCGTCCTTGTATTATAGTAGACGGATTGCAGGTTTCCTTGACCTATATAAATGATTTTTCTCATCTTACATTTCTCCCTCTTTCCCTTGGCTATCGTCCTGTAATGTCTCCATCAGCTCTTTGAACAGACGTTTGCGTGTTTTCATCCGAAAATCATAGACCATATATGTAAGAATACCAACCCCTAACATGTACATAAGTAAAAATTGAAAATCAGAAACAGTCAGATAACGATAGGCTGAAAAAATCGTTATTAAAACAAAAATGTAGCAAACTACTGTCAACGCCCTAGATTTTCTCCTAAGTGTTTTGATATTGGCTTTTGTCAGCCGGACTTTTCTAAATCTATCTGTCTTCATTTTACGTCGGGTAGATTTGACAAGGAGAATGGTCCCGAAAATCAAAAACAGAGACATCAAGATAAAAAAGATCAAATTGAAAGGGGATGAGACATCTCCAAAGGTTTGGTTGAGCAACTTTGACAGCCGTTGGAAGGAATAGATTGCAATAGGGGCTGCAATGGCTGAATAATTCATGCCTTGTTTTACACTGTAGAATATTTGATTCTTCAGATCATAATAGATAAAAGAGTCCTCCAGAGGGCCCATACTGATTAAATTTTTTACACTTGTGTCCATCTTATTCCCATTTCCTAAACTCAAAACAGAGTCCTACTTTCTCTCAAAAGCATCGTGACAACGATTGTCAGCAGTCTAGCCGATTTCGGCATTTGCCTTCCTAGAGAAAGAAAAGTTTATTAGTATTATAGCACGAACCCCCCGAAAAGGAAAAATATCCCCGGCAGATACCATTGCTAAAGACAAGAAAGGCTTCGTCATTTCATACAAAAGCGAACAAGTCCGCATTCTAAAAACAGAATACGAGCTTGTCCGCCTTTTTCTATGTATATGATGCGTTTTCCTCATCTCATCGTTCCAAGCGAATGCGGGTCACAATCCCGTCTGGGTCTACAAGATCCAACTCACTCGAATTTAGCCATTTGATCGGTACTTCTAGCTCTTGTGCTTGCTGAACGATGGCTAGGAGTTCTTCCTTTCTTTCGACCTCAAGGACGTAGTGGGCCAAGCCTGGCAAGCCTTGCTCACGCGAAGCTAGCCCTTTTCCAGCCCATTCGTTAACAGCCAGGTGGTGATGGTACTGACCTGCCGCTATCCAACTAGCACTCGGAATGCTAAATTTATCTTCTAGCCCTAACACCTTTTGATAAAACTGGCTCGCCGCCCGACTATCCTTAACCGATAGATGGATATGCCCCATTCTCGTCCCTTCAGCTAGAATAAAGGGACCCACCTTCTCCCCTAACTCATAGATGTCCTGTGCCGCAAGGGCTTCGGTCACACCGATAATGCGGCCGTCTTCTCGAATATCCCATGAAGACACTGGCTTATCACGGTAGAGTTCAATGCCATTTCCTTCCAAATCCTCTAGATAAAGGGCCTCGCTGTATCCATGATCTGCACCTCCAACCAGAGGAATCCGCAAGTCACTTAGGTGTTTCAAGACATCTGCCAAGGCTTTTCGTGTCGGCAACAAAATCGCCAGATGGTAGAGCCCATAATGCTCCCTTACTTCGCCAGCCTTTTCTGCCTGAATCAAGTGAACCAAGGCTTTTCGATCAAGTCCCAAAATCGCTTCTGTCTCTGTTTGCGATAAAATCTCCAAGCCAATAATCTGGTGATAAAAAGCCGTTTGACTCGTCAAATCCTTGACATTTAAAACCGCCTCTGCTAGATAAATGTGGCTTTGGTATGCATAAGTCATAGGGTGTCTCCTTTTATTTGTTGTAACGTTATCAATTACATCAATTATACACTATTGAGATAGAATGTCAACGAAGACAACTCAAAAGAGCTGGAAACCAGCTCTTCTTTTTATTTTACAACCAGCTCGTAACGAGTTTTGCTGGTAAAGGTTTGCCCTGCTTTAAGAATGACTTGGTCTTTGAGGTTGCTGTGAATGGCATCTGGTAAAGCTTGCGCTTCAAGGGCAATCCCATTGTGCTGCACCATTGGCTGGCCTCCGATGAGTACGCTCTCATCCACAAAGTTTGCTGAGTAGACCACAAAGCAAGGGGCCTCTGTCTTGAAAAGTAGGAAACGACCTGAGTTTTGGTCATAAAGGAAACCAGCATTGTCATGACCTGCAGGAAGGGCAAATGGGTGATCCAAACCAGATACCAACTGGATTTGCTCATCGTCCTCTGCAAAGATATCCTTGAGCAAAGCACCATTGTAGATGTGTTTCACCACATCGCGATCAGCATCTGGAGTTTTTGATGGCACACCGTCCGGGGCAATTGGGTAAATGCCCTCCGTATTTAGCTGGAAGACATGGCGGTCAACTGTCTGCGTGAAATCACCAGACAAGTTGAAGTAGCTGTGATTAGTTGGATTGACAAGCGTATCCTGATCTGTCGTCACCTTATAGCTGACTTCGTAGGCACCAGTTTCTTCCAAGTGATAGCTAATCCAAATCTTAAGATTACCAGGAAATCCTCCTGTCCCGTCTGTACGCTCTGTGTAGAGAGTCAAGCCATGGTCGCTCACCTCAACCAATTCAAACAAGCTCGAATCCCAACCTGTTGAACCACTGTGGTTACAGTTGCTAGCGTTGTTGACTTCAAGGTCATAGGTCTGACCATTGAGCTCAAATGTTGCACCTGCAATACGGCCCGCTACAGGACCTACACTTGCTCCATGCTTGGGACTATTGCCTACATAGCTAGCAAAATCATCAAAGCCCAAAATCACATTGGCAAAGTTTCCAGCCTTGTCAGGTGTGACATAGCGCAAGATGGTTGCACCATAAGTCATAACTTCAAGCTGGTAGCCGCCGTCAGTCTCAAAGCGATAGGCCAAGACATCCTTGCCCTCATGATTTCCAAATACACGCTCTGTGTATGCTTTCATTCTTCTCTCCTTTGATCCATTTCTCTTAAGTAAACAAACCATAGAGAGTGTATTTACCATCTATGGTTGTAGTTTCTATTTTCAGAATCCTTTGTCAGAAAACCTTAAGTATTTTCTTAACAAAAGGGGTTTCTTCTATACCTGTTTTATGCTTCTACACGTTCAGTCCATGAAGTTGCTGTTGTTTTGAGAACTTTGTTGAGTTCGTCAATGTTCTCAAAACCAGTTGTGCGAAGCCAGTCACGAGCTGCTGCCTCATCATCCTTGATGTAGGCTTCAACTGATCCAGCCCATGTAGCACGGCCGCAAAGAACTCCATTGAAGTTTGCGCCTGATTCGTGGGCAAAGACAAGTGTTTCTTGGAAGAGTTTAGCTGACACACCTGCACTCAAGTAGATGTATGGCAAGTTAGTTGCTTCATCTTGTGCTTTGAAGAAAGCTGCCGCTTCTTCGCGTGTATGCACAATTTCACCATCACCAAAACCTTCAACGTATTTGACGTTGACTGGAACTTCTACTTTCAAGACATCGATGTTGAAGCGTGGGTCTGAGAAGACCTTCATAGCACCGATAACCTTGTGTGGTTTCACTTTAGCGTATTCTGCAGAACCTGCATCCGCAATCTTTTCATCGTAAGCCAAGATTTCAAGGAAGAATGGAATGTCTTCCGCCACACACTCAGAACCAATACGTTCGATGTAGGCTTGTTTTTCTTGGTTGAGTTCGTCAGAGCTGTCTACGTCATAGTAAAGCAAGAACTTCACAGCATCTGCACCTTGTTCCTTGATGCGTTTGGCAGACCAAACATCCAAGCAGTCAGGCAAACGTTTGGTGCTTGTTGTATCGTAGCCAGTTTTCTCATAAGCAAGGAGAAGACCAGCATTTGGATCAAGGGCTTTAGTAGCTGGAAGACCATACTCAGGGTCAAGGAGCATAGAGGATGCGTATTTTGTCAATTCATCTGCAACCAAAACTTTGAGTTCTTCCATTTGAGCCACTGTTGGCTCTTCTGTTTGGTATTGAGCCATAAGGCGTTTCAAAGCACCACGTTGGTCAAAGGCAAGAGCTGAGATAATGCCGTTCTCATCTGAAAGTTTTTGCAAGCAAGCTACTTTATTGGGACTTAATTGTAATTTACTCATAGACACTTCCTTATTTTTGATATTCATGAATGATCACACCTTGTACCACACGGTTTACAGTGCCAGTAGGAGATGGTGTATCTGGTTTATTTTCTACCTTGAGTGAAGTCAATAGGGCAAAGAGTTGGGCATAAACGATGTAAGGGAAGACACGGTAAATATCGTTCAAGACACCGCCACAACCAAGGGCTACTTCTTTGACATTTTCAAGATCAAAGGCTTGATCACTCAAGAGCACAACACGACGAGCAATCTGATCACCAGCCACTTCACGAACCAAGTCCAAGTCGTACTTGCGAGTGTAGTCTGTCGTTGTACCAAAGATCAAAACAACTGTATCTTCGTTGATAAGAGATTTTGGACCGTGACGGAAGCCAACTGGGCTTTCATACATGGTCGCCACTTGACCAGCTGTTAATTCCAAAATCTTGAGCTGAGCTTCATGAGCAAGCCCAAAGAAAGGACCAGCACCAAGATAGATGACGCGGTTAAAGTCAAGGTCTACAAGCCCTTTAACATCTGCTGCATTGTCTAGAACTTTGCGGGCAAGGCTAGACACAACTTCAAAACGTTCAGCTTTCACAGCAAATTCTGTAGGATCAAAAACCAAGAGAGCTGTTAGCATCATGGACGTAAAGCTAGAAGTCATGGCAAATCCAGCGTCATTAGAAGCAGCTGGTTGCAAGAGCAAAAGATTGCGGTCATCGCCATGAGCTTGAAGCGCCAATTTACCATCTGCAGCACATGTAATGGTCACTTGGTAAAGCTCATCTACCAAGGCTTTGGCCAAATCAACCGTCGCCACACTTTCAGGTGAATTCCCACTACGAGCAAAGGAAACAAGGACAGTCGCCACATCTTTTTTCAAATAAGTTTCTGGATTGGCAACGATATCTGTTGTCGCAATGGCATTGAAATTCCATTTGCGTTCGTCATAGACTTCCTTAAAGTAAGGCACCAAGGTATCTCCCACATAAGCAGAAGTCCCAGCACCCGTCAAGATGACCTTGATATAGTCATGCTTATCAGCGATTCCTTGTAGGAATGCTGCAATTTCTTCTCGTTTTGCTTGATAGGCTTCAAAAGCCTCTTTCCATACATCAGGCTGTTGGTAGATCTCACGAGTCGTGATTTCTGCACCCAGTTCAAGTAATTCTTCTTTTGTGTAATTTAGCATAGAGTTCCTCTAATCTATTGTTGTTTCATTCCTATTGAAAATATGGGAATGGGATTGACTCCCATTCCCATGTATATTCTATACAAGCTGTTCTAACGGTTTAGCCGTTGTAACATCGTATACTCAATGAAAATCAAAGAGCAAACTAGGAAGCTAGCCGCAGGTTGCTCAAAGCACTGCTTTGAGGTTGCCGGATAAGACTGACGAAGTCAGTAACATCTATACGGCAAGGCGACGCTAGCATGGTTTAAAGAGATTTTCGAAGAGTATTATTCGTCTTCGTCATCATCGAATCCAGCTAACAGATCGTTGACTTTTACGATGCTTTCTGCAGCACGGCTCTTGTAGTCCGCATCTGCACCTGTAAGGCTGGCATTGATAAATTCAATCACCATTGGAAGATTCATCCCTGCGTAGAGTTCAATGTCGCGACCTTCCATGATCAAACGGCTTACCACGTTACATGGTGTACCACCGAGAAGATCCGCAAAGACTAGGAAATCATCCAATCCTTCGATAGCAGCTTCAAATTTTGCAGTAAATTCTTCTGGACCATCTTCTGGAAGAAGAGCCACTGCATGAATGTTGTCCTGTGGCCCCATGATCATTTCTGTGCTACCTTTAAGTTCTTCACAGAGGCGACCATGACTCACCAAAATTAATGATTTGCTCATAAATTATGCGCCCATTCCAAGCAAGAATTTACCGATGAATGAAAGACCTACTGCAAGAACGATAATGATACCGATAGCTTTAGTAGAGTTCATACCTTTCTTACCAAGCAACCAGAAGATAAAGGCAGTAAAGATTGCTGGAAGCAAACGTGGGAAGATTGAGTTCAAGATGTCTTGGAAGTCAATCATCTTTTCACCGATTGGCAATTTGTAAGAAATATCAAAGTTAATCACTGTTGCTACAAGAGCACCCATCATGAAGACACCAAGTACAGATGCAGCATCAATCAAAGCTGTCAAAGTACTTTGCATGTTGTTGATAAGGTTAACCCCTTCTTTGTAGGCAAATTCCAATTGTTTCCAACGGAAGATGTCATAAGCAACTGCAACTGCGATCCAAAGGAAGATACCCCATGGTTGGCCAGCAATAGCCATAGTTGCTGCGATAGATCCCATGATGGCAGGTACAAGTGAACCAAAGATTGTGTCTCCAAGAGGAGCAAATGGCCCCATCAAACCTGTCTTGATACCGTTAACGGCATCTTTTGAACCCACACCATCTTTTTCTTCCATGGCAAGGTCAAAACCAGCGATAATTGTGTGGAAGAATGGTGAAGTATTGAAGAATTGAGTATGAACTTTCATCATTTCTTTCAATTCAGGAGTTCCATCCCCATACATTTTACGCAATTGAGGCAAGATCATGTAAAGGTAACCAGAAGCTTGCATACGCTCATAGTTCCAACCTAATTGAAAAGTAAACAAGCTACGTTTGTTGATTTGATTAAAATCTTCTTTTGTAAGTTTGTAATTAGAATTCGTCATCTTCGATTTCCCCACTTTCTGATGGTGTAGAAGGTGCTGCTACAGCTACTTTTTGGCTGTTCTTAAAGTGAACAACTGCAAGGAAGATACCTACGATAGAAATACCAATCATAGACAAACCTTTGAAGTTGTTAGCAAAGCCAATCTTTTCAGCAACATCAGCAGGAAGAGTACCAAGGATACCCGCAACAGCTCCACCAAGACCTGTTACATATGAGTAAAGAACAGTCAACATAGCTGTCAAACCGAATCCCATTGCAAGGTAATGAAGGTTACGTTTAACTGGAAGGTAACGAAGCAAGATAGCGAATCCAAGACCTGGAAGCATACGACCTGCAAGTGTCAATCCGTCTGCAAGCCATTGGTATTCTTTAACAAGGTTTACAACACCTTGTACGAATTCTCCACCAAAAGCAAGGGCAAAGAATACTGGAAGGGCACGAGAAAGAGCCCATGGAATCGCACCAAGTAGATAGTTGCGTTCGATACCATTGTAGTCAAAGCGTTCGATCGCAGCATCAATACGGTGTGCAAAGAAAGTAGTTGTCATACGTCCAAGAACGTCGAAGTATGTCAAAAGTGCTGCTACTGGTACAGCGATTGTTGTAATCGCAAGGTCTGTATCAATACCTTGTGAGATAGAGAATGCTGTTGCAAGAACCGCACCAGAAGTTGCGTCGATACGAGAAGCACCACCGAAGGTACCAACCCCGAGAACGAACAACTGCAAGCTACCACCGATAAACAAACCAGTTGTCACATCTCCCATGATCAAACCGGTAATGAAACCAGCGAATACAGGGGAACCTGCAGATGAAACGATTGTCAACTCATCACAGATTTGATAAGCTGAGTACAAAGTGAGAAGTAAAATTTGCCACCATTGTATCATAACAATGACCTCCTAAAAATTTTTTCCTATTTTAATAAGCTCAAAAAGTCTGAAACTGGATCATTTGGAACCATTTGAGCAGTGAGTTTCACACCTTTTTCTGCTAGTTTGTGGAAATCTTCCACATCCTTGTCTACCACGTTGATAGAACGCGTGATAGGGCGAGTTTCTGGTGTTTGAGACATATTACCGACGTTGAGTGTTTCAAGCGGAACACCTGCTTCGACCAAACCAAGGAAACGGTCTGGTTTACGTGCAACAATAAAGAGACGTTGGCTATCGTATTTACCAGCAAGGATATTTGCTGCTGCTTTCTCAACTGGCAAGATACTGAGTTTCACACCTGGTGGTGTCGCAAGTTTCAAGCCACTCTTTTCAATATCGTTGTTAACAACTTCGTCGTCTACAACCATAATGCGTGAAACATTTAGTTTTCCAGCCCAAAGATTGGCTACTTGACCATGGATCAAACGTCCATCGATACGGCATCCTACAATTGTCATAAGTTTTCCCCCTTTATGTGTTTTAGTGTAGGTTTACGAGTTAAGTGAATCTCTTCTTTATATTCGCCTTCAGTTTCAAAGATGATGATGCGATTATCACCTTCCTTGAAATAGCTATGAGGGATATAAAGTGAGAGGGTCGGACCGACGTTCCAGAAACGCCCCAAGTGGCGCCCGTTAACAAAGGCAACTCCCTTACCAAACTCAGACAAGTCTAAGTAGGTATCCTTCGGCTCTTCAACAGTAAAGTCAAAAGCGTAAAAGGCTGGTTGTCCTTCTGTCCATCCTTTTGAAAAATCAATCTTCTCAGGATTATCCAGTGGCAGTGGATACTGTTTCCAATTCAATAAGAAATGTAGATCCTTGCAGACACCTGTACGAATTCCTTTACGTTGCGTATCTGCCAAGAACTTATGTCCGTAGTTGACACGCCCCATATTTTCGACCAAGATGTCAATCTCTGAAAAACCTTCTCGATTTCCCTGACAGTAGATATCTTCACCAATTTCTGTCTGGTATTGAGTAGCAATCCATTGACCATCTACATAGAGTTGAGCTCGGTCACGTCCATCGATGATACGGAGACGTTCCTCTTCTGCATCCCAACTTGCTTCGGTACGATAAAGAAGGTAGCCATAACTTTGACCAAGTTCTTCCATCGCTTTTGGATAGAGGCTTTCAGTTGGACTTGCCAGGCTATCCAGGGTTTCAAACAAGGAAACTTTTTCGACTAGTGGAATGGATTCTAATTCCATGCTTTCCTTGTAAAGTGGTTCTAACTGTGGATACTCTGGGAAGTGTGTTGCCATCATCTTCTTGACTGCTAGGTATTTAGCAGTTGGATTTCCTTCTTCATCGAGAAGGGCATCATAATCGTAAGATGTAACTTGTGGCAAATCTAGAGTTCCTCGAGCCGAGCAACCATTCATGAAACCAAAGTTTGTGCCTCCATGGAACATGTAGAGGTTGATAGAGCCTTGTTCCAATACCTCTCGAACAGCTTCTGCCAATTCTTTAGGATCACGTGTGATGATCGGTTCTTTCCAACGGTTAAACCAGCCATCCCAGAATTCCATACACATGAGGGGCCATTTTTTGCCATACTCATCAAAGAATTCCTGCATCTGTGAAAAGTTGTACGGAGCTTTAGAACCGAAGTTCCCTGTCACAAAGAGGTCATCTTCGATCAAGGTTCCGGCCTTCAGAGTAGCCCTCCATGGACCATCTGAAGTAAATAGTGGGCAATCAATCCCTCGGTCTTCCATCAATTTCCGAATCGCTCGTAGATAAGACTTATCTTCTCCATAAGAGCCATATTCATTTTCGACTTGCATCATAAGAATGTTTCCGCCATTATCCAGCAAGCGAGGCACAAGCCTTGGCAATAATTGGTCATAATAGCGAGCAACAGCCTCGATGTAGGCCGGGTCGGACGAGCGAATTCGCATGTCCTTTGTCAAGAGCCAAGCCGGCAAGCCACCAAATTCCCATTCCGCACAGATAAATGGAGACGGTCGTACAATGGCATAGAGACCCAGATCTTGTGCAATTTGAAGAAATCTCTCCAAATTTTTGGCACCTTCAAAATCAAACTCCCCTTCAACAGGTTCGTGTAAATTCCAAGCCACATAGGTCTCGACTGTATTAAAGCCAAGCGCCTTTAAGTTGTAGAGCGAATGATACCAATCCTCTGCTGGAATCCTAAAATAATGAATGGCGCCGGATAAAATCTTGAACGGTTTTTCGTCTAAATAGAAATCGTCCTCAATTTTAAATCTTGTCATGTTATTACCTCTGACGAATTAAGTTTGCGCTTTCATTTATTATAATATTAACTATAATCAAATATTTTGCATTTGTCAATAGGTTTTAGAAAATTATTTAAAATTTTGCTATTTTTTACTTACCGTTTACCGAAATTATCTAAAAATAGCATGAAAACGATCTTTTTATGTATGATAATTCACAAGAACATCAAATGAATTTTTTTACATGTAAAATAACATTTTTAATCTATTATTCTAATTTTTTGACCTTAATACTACTCTTTTCTCTATATTTGTGGTAAAATCAAAATTGGAGAAAGAGAATCGAGGTGAAATTTATGGCTATTCCTAAATACCAATATATTAAAGATGAATTAAAAAACAAAATCATCTCTGGTCAATTTGCAAGTGGAGATAAATTTTATACAGAAGCCGAATTGATCGCGATGTACGATGTGAGTTCAATCACAGTTGTTCGTGCCTTGAATGACCTTGCTAAAGACGGCTACATTGTCCGCCAACAAGGTAAAGGTACTTTCGTTTCACGTGCCCGCAAGCACAAACTCGTTGAGTTTTCAGATGTCGAAATCTTTGAAACAAAAGACGATAAAGTTACTGTCCTTTCTATCGAGCGCGGAAACAAACTTGAATATTTAGATAAACTTGGACTGCATGGAGATCAATTCTACTATAAGATTGAACGTATTCGTCAGACAAACGACGTGACATACATCTACCACACATCTTATATTCCTGAGCAATACATCAATGCCAACTATCCAAATCTTGATTATTATAGCTCTATCTATACACGTTTCAAATTGGATTACCGCATTCACATGAGTGATGAACATTTTGAGGAAATCAACGAAATCGCATTCCCAACACCAGAGCATGCTGCTTCTGTACTCGGAATCGATACACAATTCCCAACTGTCTTCCAAACGAAGACTACAAAACTTGAGGCCACTGGCCAAGTCCTTGCGTATAGTGAAACTTATAAGCGAGCAGACTACTACAAAATTAAATTCATCTCATGTAACCGAGGTCATTAAGAAAAATCCTGAGTTAGGCTCAGGATTTTTCTATATTCATTATAGCACGAGAAAGAAGTCATGAAAACGCTATGAAGGTCTCTTATTTAATTAGTAGCATTTTTACTAAAAACAAGGTGAAATTTCGTTTGTTTTTTCATCTATTTTATCCCTTATTAGCAAATTTCTCCTAAATCTTATGATTTCCTCTATTTATTATAGTTCTTATATAAACCCACTTGACATTTTACTCCTGAGATAATAAAATAAAAGGCTAAACCAACTACTAGCAAAACAGAAGAAAAACAACTCCCTGAAAACAGGAAGTCAAGACTCTGCAGGCCTGGTCGTAGCAGGACTCATGGCGATACTAGCAGCCTACGGACTCACTAAAAGAAAAGAAGACTGAGTCTTTTCGATAAACAATAAACAGCGAGATTGAAGCTCGCTGTTTATTGTTTTAATTAATCACCAAGTCCGATACGTTCAAAGATATCATCCACACGTTTGGTGTAGTATGCAGGGTTGAAGATTTCGTCAAGTTCCTCTTGAGTGAGGCGTGAAGTGACTTCTGGATCTGCTTCCAGAAGCGGTTTAAAGTCCACTTGGTTATCCCAAGAATAAGCTGTTTTTGGTTGTACTAGGTCATATGCTTGTTCACGGGTCATACCTTTTTCAATCAAGGTCAACATCGCACGTTGGCTAAAGATAAGACCAAAAGTTGAGTTCATGTTGCGGATCATGTTTTCTGGGAAGACCGTCAAGTTCTTGACGATATTTCCAAAACGGTTGAGCATGTAGTCAATCAAAATGGTCGTATCTGGTGTGATAATCCGCTCAGCTGACGAGTGAGAGATGTCACGTTCGTGCCAGAGAGCGACATTTTCATAGGCTGTTATCATGTGACCACGGATAACACGCGCCAGACCAGTCATGTTTTCTGAACCGATAGGGTTGCGTTTGTGAGGCATAGCAGAAGACCCTTTTTGCCCTTTAGCAAAGAACTCTTCGACTTCGCGTTGCTCAGATTTTTGCAGACCACGGATTTCCGTTGCCATACGCTCGATCGAAGTTGCGATGCTGGCAAGAACTGCAAAGTACTCCGCGTGAAGGTCGCGAGGAAGGACCTGTGTAGAGATTTCTTGAGCACGAATACCCAATTTGTCGCAGACGTATTGCTCTACAAATGGTGGGATGTTGGCAAAGTTCCCAACCGCACCAGAAATCTTACCAGCTTCCACACCAGCAGCCGCATGCTCGAAACGCTCGATATTGCGCTTCATTTCGCTGTACCAAGTCGCCAATTTCAGACCAAAAGTTGTAGGCTCAGCATGCACACCGTGCGTACGACCCATCATGATAGTGAACTTGTGCTCCTTAGCCTTGTCAGCGATGATGTTGGTGAAGTTTTCAAGATCACGACGAATGATATCATTTGCCTGCTTGTAGAGGTAACCGTAGGCCGTATCTACCACGTCAGTAGAAGTCAGACCATAGTGGACCCACTTGCGCTCTTCGCCAAGCGTCTCAGAAACCGCACGCGTGAAAGCCACCACATCATGGCGAGTCTCTTGCTCAATCTCTAAAATACGATCGATGTCAAAGTCCGCCTTTTCGCGAATCAAAGCCACATCTTCCTTAGGGATTTCCCCCAACTCAGCCCATGCCTCGTCAGCCAAGATTTCCACCTCAAGCCAAGCACGGTATTTATTTTCTTCACTCCAAATGTTCGCCATCTCAGGGCGGCTATATCTATCAATCATGTTTAATTTTCCTTTCTTTTGATGTTTCACATCAGTTAACAACCAGCAATTACTTTATTCAAATTCTTCTTTCCCAATCCACACAGATGGGTAATGATTTAGTGTATTCAAATCCGTATCTAACTGGACATCATAGATAGCTAAATAGTTTTCAGGAAATTGTGCAACTAGCTCTTCATACTTAACTTTCACTTTTTCCTGGTCGCTGCTAGCAAAGAACACTTCCACAACAGCAGTTTCTTTTCCTTCTTCCACAAAAGCGTTTACGATGATTTGAATCATAAAATCTCCTAAATCACAACTCAATGTCTAACTTTAAAATATCCCCCTTCTCTCCATAATGGAGAAGCCGCAGATATTCTCCCCAAACTCTGGACTTGCCAATGTCTGTATTCATCCAGCTGTCCCGACTAATCTCAACATCCTTGTAAAAGGCATTGAAGGTATATGGGATGTAGCGAAGATGCTTTGGTAAGTGCTGAGCCAAAGTCCGCCATTGCCTACCAGTCGCATGGCTTTTGCAAATGAACATAACTGTCTCAACAGTATTAAAATCAAAAATTTCTTTAGAAAACAATACGTTTTCTAAAGTATTGCTAGAAGAGTTTTCAAATTTAATTGCTTCTTCAGGAATGCCTGCAGCCAGCAGATGCTGGATAATAACCTCTGCCTCTGTATGTCCATTCCAATCTGGATGAGGTGTTCCTGTCAAACTTCGGCCACCAGTCACAATGATTCGTCTTACATAACCTTTTTGATATGCCTCAATAGCTTTTTCCCAGTGGCCTGGGTGAGTCCCACTGAAAACAAATAAAACATCACACGGCTGAGGTTCGATTATTTTCCCAAAAACACTCTTAGTCAAAAAGGAGATTTCTTTATTAGAGAACTCTTTCGGAACTTCTGGACTTTTCGGAATAATCGGTTTCATCTATAACATTTCCTCCACAGATTTTTCAAAAATCAATCCCCTCACCAAACTCAACCACACTATCCGGCACATCACTAAACAAAGTCACATGCCCCATCTTGCGGTTGTGCTTCGCTTCTATTTTACCATACAGGTGGAGGTGGGCGCTTGGATTTTCTGTGACATATTTTTCAGCGACCTCAACGTGTTGGCCGAGGACATTGAGCATAACGGCTGGCGCATGTAATTTTATTTCTGGCAACGGTGCTCCGAGAACGCCTAAGATATGAGTATCAAACTGAGAAAAGTCGCAGGCTTCTATAGAGTAGTGCCCTGAGTTGTGTGGACGTGGGGCGATTTCATTGACGATGATGTCATCAGCTGTCGCAAACATTTCCACGCAAAGAGTTCCAGACAGATTAAGCTGTTCTGCGATTCGCACAGCCATAGCTTTGGCTTTTTCAGCTAGACTTTCTGAAATGCGGGCTGGCACGATGGTCTTGGACAGGATATTGTTGCGATGGATATTTTCCTGAACCGGAAAAACTGTTACGTCCTTGCCATTACCAGACACGATGACTGAAATCTCAAGGTCAAAGTTGACAAATTCTTCCAAGACACAGTCTGCTGAGTCGGCTAGTGCATAAGCTTCTTTCAAATCTGCTTCCGAGCGAATAACCTTTTGTCCATGCCCATCGTAACCACCAGTCGCGGTCTTGAGGACATAGTTTTTCGATAGGTCGATGTCTGCCAAGTCTTGGCTTGAGGTCACAACCTTGTAGGGTGCCACAGTGACTTGTGCCTTGTTTGAGAGAAAGTCCTTTTCAAAGATTCGGTTTTGCGAAATGCGGAGCAAGTCCGTTCCTTGAGGGAGTTGTCCATCCTTGATAACGACATCCAAACCGTCAGCATCGACATTTTCAAACTCATAGGTGAGAACATCGCAACGCTCAGCTAACTGACGAAGGGCATCCACATCGTTATAAGGAGCCACGATGATTTCCGCCACACGGGAGGCCGGGCAATCCGCAGCAGGATCCAGCGCGATGACCTTGTGCCCCATGTAGATAGCAGAAATGGCCATCATCTGACCCAGCTGACCGCCACCGATAATTCCGATTGTTTTAGATGAGCTCATTGGTAGACTCCTCTGCGATTTTTCCCTGCTCCTCTGCGAAATCTGCCAATGCTGTCGCGATAGCCTGATCCTCTACTGACAGGAGACGGAGGGCAAAGAGGGCAGCGTTAGTCGCTCCAGCTTCTCCGATAGCCATAGTCGCAACAGGCACGCCACCCGGCATCTGTACGATAGAGTAGAGCGAATCCACGCCACTAAGAGCGCGCGACTTGACTGGTACCCCGATGACAGGAAGGGTTGTTTTCGCTGCGACCATACCTGGCAAATGGGCTGCGCCACCTGCTCCCGCGATGATGACCTTGATGCCACGGCTACGAGCTTCCTCCGCATGTCTGAACATGAGGTCTGGAGTACGGTGGGCAGAGACAACTTTCTTTTCGTAGGATACACCGAAGCGGTCAAGGACTTCGGCGGTTTTTTGCATGGTAGCCCAGTCGGATTTGGAGCCCATGATGATGGAAATAATTGGTTTCATTTCTTCTCCTTTTTTAATAATCGTCTATTGTAGTGCGGACGTAAGCGATCGCCTATGGCGTTCCATTACTAAAACTGGAGCCTAAGTCTCCAGTTTTCCGCTCCTAGTAGCTCTGCCACTAGGAGTTCCACTACTGCGACGATTATCCTATATTAGCTCGCTAACGCTCGCAAACCATACGACCATTAACGTATTTTGTGAATTTTTATTTTTCTTTTTGATAATGGTCTTAGGTGGTGGGGGCGGAAGCAAACCTTCGGTTTCATTCCTAAACTTTGAGCCTAAGGTCTCAAAGTTTCCCCCGACCAGAACAAGTTCTGTTCTGGTCTTTTCACCAAGGCGACCATTATCGGGTTTAGCGACTTCGTCGAGTTATTCTTATATCTTTACTTAATTGCCTTGCTTCCGATATCTGTTCGGTAAAAGAGGCCTTCTGTTTTTTGTTGGGAGAGTTCTTGGTAGATGGTTTCTTGGGCTTCTTTAACGGTATCTGCTGTGGTAACTAGCATGTAGACACGTCCACCGTTTGATAGCAGTGCTCTGCTATTCTCCGCAAACTTAACCCCTGCATAGTAAGTGATGATGTCGCCCTCGGTCTTAGCTGGCAATTCGACACCCTTTTCATAGTCTAGCGGGTACCCATTGGATGCGACAACTACACCAAGTGTCACACCCTTGTCCGTCCACGTGATCTTCGGATCCTTACCATCGAGGATATCCGTGATATTTTGTGCAAAATCGGAGGTCAGACGAGGCAAGATAATTTGAGTTTCTGGATCTCCGAAACGAGCGTTAAACTCGATAACCTTAGGTCCATCAGCTGTCAAGATAAGACCTGCGTAAAGAACTCCCAGATAAGGGCGGCCTTCCTGGATCATACCCTCAAGGACTGGCTTGACAATAGTCTCAACCGCTGTGGCAACCACACTTTCTGGCAAGTGAGGAACTGGCGCATATGCACCCATCCCGCCCGTGTTAGGACCCTTATCTCCATCGTAGGCACGTTTGTGATCCTGAGCTGTTGGCATGATGTAGAATTTGTCTCCATTGACAAAAGTAAAGAGAGAGAACTCTTCTCCGTCGAGGAATTCCTCGATAACTACACGCGCACCTGAGTCACCGAATTTATTATCCAAAAGCATCTCGTGAGCGGCTTCGACCGCTTGCTCAACCGTTTCAGCAACGACGACACCTTTCCCAAGCGCCAAACCGTCTGCCTTGACCACGATAGGTGCCCCCTGCTTTTCGATATAGGCCTTAGCTTCCTCGAAATCTGAGAAGGTTCCATAGTCTGCTGTCGGAACATCGTATTTGACCATGATTTCCTTAGCAAAATCCTTAGACCACTCCAACTCCGCTGCCAATCTTGTCGGACCAAAGGCTTTGAGACCAGCTGCATTGAACTCATCCACAATCCCAGCCGCAAGGGCGTCATCTGGACCAATGAAGGACCAAGCAATATTGTTGGCTTTTGCAAACTCAATCAATTTAGAATGTTCGGAAATAGAGATATTTACCAATTCCAGACCATCCAGAGTCATCCCGTCATTCCCGGGAGCTACAAAGACATTTTCAACGTCTTTTGACTCAAGCAACTTCTTAGCAATGGCATGTTCACGACCACCCGAGCCGACAACTAACAGTTTCATCTCTTAACCTCTTTTGCGAATTATTTACTAACATTATATCATAAACGTTCGTTTTAATCTTGTTTCGTTAAGCTTTTTTAAGCAAAAAAGGAAAGAAACTGTTTTCTTTCCTTTACGTTCTTAATGTCTAAAATGTCTCACGCCTGTGAAGACCATAGTCAAGCCGTATTTATCCGCCGCTTCGATGGATTCTTGGTCACGAACGGAGCCTCCTGGCTGGATGATGGCCTTGATACCCGCTTTGGCGATTTCTTCCACGTTATCCGCAAATGGGAAGAAGGCATCCGAAGCAAGAACAGCACCGTCCAGACGATTTTTAGCTTGGTCAATGGCGATACGGACGGAAGCCACACGGTTGGTTTGACCAGGGCCAACACCAAGTGTCATGTGGTCGTTGGTGATGATGATACCATTTGATTTGACATACTTGATAGCCTTCCAAGCGAACTCGAGGGCGGTTGCTTCAATCTTAGTTGGCTGGCGTTTGGTCACCACTTGCCAGTCAGCTGGGCTTTCTTTGACCACGTCTTGGTTTTGCACCAGAAGTCCACCGACCACACCAGTGTATTCTGCTTCCACTTCGCTAGCATCTTGAGCATCAAATGGCAAGGCAAGGATACGCAAGTTTTTCTTTTTGTTGGTCAAAATGGCTAGCGCTTCATCCGTATAGCTTGGTGCGATGATGATTTCAAGGAAGACACCGTGCATCTTCCCAGCTGTCGCAGCATCCACCTCACGGTTAAGGACGACAATTCCACCAAAGATAGACACTGGGTCAGATTCATAAGCGTAGTCCCAAGCTGTTTCAATGTTGTCAGCCTGACCGATTCCACATGGGTTCATGTGTTTGAGAGCCACAACAGTTGGACGGTCTTTGAAATCACGGATGATACGGATAGCTGCATCCGCATCACGAATGTTATTGAAGGACAATTCTTTACCGTTGAGCTGTTTCGCTGATGCAATCGAATAGTCTGTCGGCAAAGCTTTTTGGTAGAAGTCCGCATCCTGCTGAGGATTTTCCCCATAACGCATTGGTTGCTTGAGGTCATAGGTTAAAGTGAGCTTTTCAGGTTTGCTTTCTCCGACTTGAGCTGTGAAGTATTCTGCAATCAAGGCGTCATAAGCCGCTGTGTGACGAAAGACCTTGGCCGCTAAACGTTGTCGAGTTGCGTAAGTCGTTTCACCTGTGGCCGCCAATTCCTCCAAAACGAGAGCGTAGTCGACAGGATCTACCACAACGGTTACGCTAGCATGGTTCTTCGCTGCTGAACGAAGCATAGAAGGCCCACCGATGTCGATGTTTTCGACTGCATCAGCGTAAGTCACATCTGGTTTGAGAATGGTTTCCTTGAAAGGATAGAGGTTTACCACCACAAGGTCAATCAATTCAATCTTATTATCTTTAGCCGCTTCCAAGTGGCTATCCAAGTCACGACGAGCGAGGAGACCACCGTGGATATTTGGATGGAGAGTCTTCACACGACCATCCATCATTTCTGGGAAACCAGTCACATCGTCGATGGCAATAGTCTCTACCCCAGCATTGTCAAGGGCAATCTTTGTCCCACCTGTCGAGATAATATCCCAACCAAGTTTTTTAAGTTCTTGGGCAAATTCAACAATGCCCGCTTTGTCTGAGACGCTGATTAAGGCGCGTTTAGTCATTTTTGTTCCTTTCTTTGTATCAAGAGGTGCTTTCCCATCATTTACACCAAAGACTGGCGATCATAGTCTGTAAGCTGATTTCCAAGTTCTTTTAACAGTTTTCTGACCTCAAGCTTACTAGCTTCACTTTCGTACACACTTCGCAGTTCTGCATCTGTCGCACCAATCAGGGTTACAAATTCCACTTTTCCATGCGGAGTATCAAGAGGATTAGCTAAATCATCAGCAGCAGTCAAAAATCCTGTCAGACTAGAGTTCTGCTGGGCATCAATCCCTACTGTCTGTTTAGTATAAATATATTCCTCTGGCAAAACCACTTTACCTGTTTGAAAAATATATCTTGCCACATACTGTAGTAAACCACAGCCATTTTTGATTTCTTCTTCGTCATTATTTGATTTCTTTAACTTAAAAGTTAATTCAATCCCATAACCACTGTACTCAGGGTCGTCGCTTTCTTTTGTATATAACTCTGACAGACCATAGCTGACAAAATGCCAAAAATCTCCCGCATCATAAACACTGATGCCATCAAGCGGATCTGGACCGCCCAACATATACTTGATAACTGTCCCATAATGAAGTGGATTGGGTTGATCCGGATATAAACGATTAAACTCTGCATCAATCGCATGCCATCCTGGAGTGCTATCATCTGTATTTTCAGTTTCAACAACAATTTTGCCGTCATCTTCAATTGGTGTCTCTTCATCTGAAGATTTCTTCTTAAAAAAATCAAATAAACCCATAATATCCTCCTTATCTGCTGTTGGACCGTCATAAAATCAGCTCTGATTTAGTTTTTATCTTCTCTCCACTCCCAAGCTATCCAGCACCTCTGGATACAACTTGTACTCTACTTCATGAATGCGAGCTTCAAAGCTTTCGATGGTATCATCAGATAGCCGTGGCACACGGACTTGTTTGATGACCTTGCCTGTATCCACACCTGAATCCACCCAGTGAATGGTCACACCAGATTGGTCAACACCAGCCTTCCAAGCGTCCTCAATCCCATGAGCTCCTGGAAATTCCGGCAAGTAGGCTGGATGGATATTGATGATTCGACCTTCATAAGCCGCCAATAAGGTGGGGCCAACGATTTTCATGTATCCTGCGAGACAAACCAAGTCAATTTGGTGTTCTTCCAAAATTTCGACAAGAGCTGCTTCGTAGTCCGCCTTGTTCTCAAATTCCTTGAGTTCAAAAGCATAGGATAGAACACCAAGCTTGTCTGCACGCTCGAGCACATAGGCGTCACGATGGTCTGAAAAGACAAACTCCACTGGAAACTCTTCAGCAATCACCTGAAAGTTTGAGCCATTACCAGAGGCAAAAACCGCTATTTTTTTCATTTGATGATGACACTTTCGTTTTCTTTCGTGACGATGCGACCAATTTCATAGACTGGTTCATCCAGTAATTCCTTGACACGGTCTACATTTTCAGGGCTAACTGCCAACATGATGCCCACACCCATATTGAAGATTTCAAACATTTCTTCGTGTTTGATTTCACCGTATTTTTCAAGGGCTTTGAAGATCGGAAGGACTGGAACCTTGCTTTCCTCAATCTCAGCAGCCAAGTCAGCTGCAAACATGCGAGGGACATTCTCGATAAATCCACCACCAGTGATGTGCGCGATGCCGTTGACCAAGCCTTCCTTGATGAGTGGCAAGACAGCTTTAACGTAGATACGAGTTGGTTCCAAAAGGACATCTTTCAGCTTTTTGCCTTCCAACTCAGGCAAGACTTCTTCGCCTGTGTAGTCGGCAAAGACACGGCGAACGAGTGAGTAACCATTTGAGTGAATACCGCTCGAAGCAAGTCCGAGAAGAACATCTCCTTCTGCTACTTTTGATCCGTCGATGATTTGAGATTTTTCTGCCACGCCGACCGCAAATCCAGCCAAGTCGTAGTCATCTTCGCCGTACATACCAGGCATTTCAGCCGTTTCACCACCGATGAGGGCAGCACCAGCCTGCACACAACCTTCTGCCACACCAGCAACCACTTGTTCTAGTTTAGCTGGTTCATTCTTCCCTGTCGCCACATAGTCGAGGAAATAGAGGGGCTCCGCACCTGCAGCGATGATATCATTGACACACATAGCTACACAGTCCTGCCCAATCGTATCATGCTTATCATACTTGATAGCCAACATGAGCTTGGTTCCGACACCGTCAGTCCCTGAAATCAAGACCGGTTCTTTGACACCTGTTTTTGAGAGGTCAAACATGCCACCAAAACCACCAAGAGCTCCCATGACACCCGCACGCTCCGTACGAGCCACGTGCTTTTTGATCCGCTCAACAACTTCATAACCCGCTTCAACATCTACACCCGACTGGGCATACGCATTTTTATTTGCCATTTTATTTTTCCTTTTCTTTGAGAAGATTGCGACGTATTTTTAGATAAACAATTATTTTATCTAAAAATACTAGTCAGGGCTCTAGCTTTGGTCCCATAAGACAAAGCGTCTACTGACAAATGCTTTAGCTTTTAGTCAGTAGCGAGACGTGGAGCATAAGCATTTTTATTTGTCATCTTCTCTTCCTTTCCTTTCATGGAGAGTCTTTATCCGTCTATTTGTAAAAACTGGTCTTATCCCCCAAGCTTCTACGATATTCTTCCTCATAATCGTAGAGAGGAGTTGGGTAGTCTCCATCAAAATAAGCGACACAGAGACCACCGTTCGGCGCATCTGTTTCGATGCCGATAGAATCAATCAAGCCATCAATCGAAAGATAGGTTAGGCTATCCGCACCAATGATTTGGCAGGTTTCTTCAACCGTATGATTAGCCGCAATCAGCTCCTGACGCGTCTGGATATCAATCCCGTAGAAGCATGGATAAGCTAGCGCTGGACTGCCAATAGCAACGTGAACCTCAGACGCGCCCGCTTCTTTCAAAAGCTGAACGATACGGCGAGAGGTCGTCCCACGAACAATGGAATCATCAATCATGACCACGCGTTTGCCTTTGACAACACCCGAAACAGCAGACAGTTTCATCCGCACCCCTTGCTCCCGCAATTCTTGAGTCGGTTGGATAAAGGTACGTTGCGTGTATTGGTTTTTGATCAGCCCCATTTCATTTGGCAGACCAGATTCTTCTGCAAATCCCATGGCTGCGCTGAGTGAAGAATTGGGCACACCGACTACGATATCCGCCTCATGCTTAAATTCACGCGCTAATTGTGCACCCATACGTTTGCGAGCTGTATGGACATTGACCCCATGGATGTTAGAGTCAGGGCGAGCAAAATAGATATACTCCATAGAACAAATCGCCAACTGGGTATCATTCGTATAGCTATCGTACTGGATGCCGTTGTCATCCACAATCACAATTTCCCCTGGTTTTACATCACGAATCCACTCGGCACCGATGACTTCAAAGGCACAGGTTTCAGACGAAACCACCACCGCTCCATTGGCCATTTTCCCGATTGAAAGCGGACGGAAGCCATTAGGATCAAGCGCAGCAATCAACTTATCCTCAAACAGCAGGATATAAGCAAATCCACCTTTGACAAGGCTGAGCGCCTCCTTGATTTTGCCCATCAAGTTCGGATTGTGACTTCGACGAATGAGGTGAGCCAAGATTTCCGAGTCTGAAGTTGAACTGAAAATAGCTCCTCTTTGTTCCAATTCTTTCTTGAGCGATTCGGCATTGGTCAAGTTTCCGTTGTGAGCAAGTCCAAACTGCATATCGTGAAAGCGGAAGAGAAAGGGCTGGATATTATCTACAGAAGCTTCGCCAGCAGTCGCATAACGAACATGCCCAATCGCGCTCGCTCCAGTCAGTTTATCCAAATTAGCTGGATTTCTGAACACTTCTGATAAAAGCCCCATATCACGATGACGCTTCAATTGCCCCTGATCATTGGAGAGGATTCCCGCCCCCTCTTGACCACGGTGTTGAAGACTGTGGAGACCAAAATAGGTCAATTTAGCAGCATCTGGATGCCCCCAGATACCGAAAACACCACATTCTTCATTAAGAGATTTTACTTCGTATGTCATTTTTTATACCTAATTTTTATTTTTGCATCATTCCTTCAGTAGAGCCGAATGATACGGTAGAAGCTCGTTTCACTCGCAAAACAAACCTTTTGCAATCACCAAGAACTAAATCTACATGACTTTTACATTACGGATACTATCTATTAGAAAATCTGCAAGTCTTATTTCCCAGTAAAGTATTTAACAGCCGACGCGAACAAGTGCTGGTCTTTATTTCCTGGGATGTTTTGGAAGAGACCGTCTTCATAACGTTCTGAGTGTCCCATTTTACCGATGATTTGACCATTCTTGCTGGTAATTCCTTCGATGGCATTTACAGAACCATTTGGATTGTACTTAGAATCCATACTTGGTTTGCCTTCAAAGTCCACGTATTGACTAAAGATTTGACCATTATCACGGAGCTCAGCAAATTCCTCAGCCGTTACGACAAACTTCCCTTCACCGTGCGATACTGGAATGGCGTGGATATCGCCCACTTGCACTCCAGCCAACCATGGCGAGTTAGTATTGGCAATTCGAGTTTCCACCATCTTGGCCACGTGCTGGTTGGCATCATTGTAGAAAAGGGTTGGGCTAGTACTGCTAGCATCCTCGAAGTTACCATATGGAAGAAGACCTGATTTAACGAGGGCTTGGAATCCATTACAGATACCAATAATCAAGCCACCACGAGCGATAAAACTATCAATCGCTACACGCACTTTTTCATTAAGAAGGATATTGACAATAAACTTAGCTGATCCATCTGGCTCATCCGCAGCTGAGAATCCACCTGCAAAGAAGAGAATGTTAGCCTTGCCGATGTTGTCAACCATGATTTCAACTGACTTGACAATAGCTTCTTCATTCAAGGTCACAAATGGCACCAAGTTGACCTCTGCACCTTCTTTTTCAAAGGCCTTGGCTGAGTCATATTCTGAGTTGGTTCCTGGGAAGACGGGGATGTAAACCACGGGTTTTTCAACCTTTTCTTTGGCTTTGATGATTACGTCAGAAGCGACAGCTGGTACTTCTTCCAGTTCTTCTGCTTGGGTAAATTCAGTTGGGTAAACTTCTTCCAGTTTTCCTTGGAAAGCACTGTCAAGCTTGTGTCCATCTAGCTTCACACCGTTGACAAGGAGTGTAAAGTTGGCACTTGTTTGTCCAATCTTCTCCACTCCAACAATATCTTCAGGAGATGTGAAGACAAATCCGCCTAATTGGGCTGTCAAAGAACTTGCAAGTTCAGGCAAGGTTACCTCTGCACCGATATGATTTCCAAAGGTAGCAAGTGCCAAACTTTCAATGATACCACCATATTTAACAGCTGATGCAGATGTTACTTTGTGGTCAGCTTGGATGGCTTCAAATTGAGCAAAGTTAGACTTAATCAAGTCAAAATCAATCTCTGCAGAGAGGGCTTGACCTGGGATGTAGTAGATATTTTCACCAGCACCCTTAAGCTCTGGAGAGAGCACCTTACGGCTATCTGCCGTCGTCACCCCAAAGGCAACCAAGGTTGGCGGCACTGTCAATTCTTCAAAGGTACCAGACATAGAGTCCTTACCACCGATAGATGGCAAGCCAAGTTGGATTTGTGCTTCGATAGAACCTAGAAGAGCTGCTACTGGCTGACCAAAACGCTCAGCTTGTTTGTCCATCCGCTCAAAATACTCTTGGTAAGAGAAACGAGCCTTGGACCAGTTGGCACCAGCAGCCACCAAACGAGCAGTCGCTTCGATAACCGCATAAGCAGCGCCATGATACGGAGACCATTCTGCCACATAAGGGTTAAATCCTTGCGCCATGACAGACGCAGTGTGAGTCACACCGTGCTGAACTGGCAATTTCTGCACAGATGCCTCAGTTGGTGTGAGTTGGTAGCGACCACCAAGTGGGTGATTGACCGTTGAACGACCGACCGAGCAGTCAAAGATGGTCTGCAAGCCTTTTTGACTCGCATGGTTGATGTCAGATAGTACCGCAAGGGTATCTGCTTCAAGTGTGTTAGTACTTGTTGTGCGTTCTTCTGGGAGTTTGACATCCTTGTCCACAACCTTGGCATCAACGACTACGCGCACACCGTTTGTATCAAGGAAACGACGTTCCAAGTCAACGATGGTTTCCCCATTCCAGTGCATGACTAGATTTGGTTTTTCAGTCACTGTCGCAACCACAACCGCGTCAATATTTTCTTTATTACATTCTGCAACGAAGGCATCTACGTCTTCAGGACGAACCACGACCGCCATCCGTTCTTGTGATTCAGAGATGGCAATTTCTGTACCATTTAAGCCTTGGTATTTAAGAGGAACCTTGTTGAGGTCAATTTCAAGACCGTCTGCCAATTCACCGATGGCTACACAGACACCACCAGCACCAAAGTCGTTGGATTTCTTGATGAGACGAGTGACATCGCCATTACGGAAAAGGCGTTGGATCTTGCGCTCTTCGATGGCATTCCCTTTTTGAACCTCAGCACCGGCAGTCTCCACAGATTCAACCGTTTGAACCTTAGAAGACCCTGTCGCACCACCGACACCATCACGACCAGTCTTACCACCTAGCAAGATAATCACATCACCGGCTTCCGGTTTTTCACGGACAACATTGCCCTTTGGAGCCGCACCAACAACGGCACCCAACTCCATGCGTTTAGCTACAAAGCCTGGGTGGAAGTACTCACGAACATAGGTCGTCGCAAGCCCAATCTGATTCCCGTATGAAGAATAGCCATGAGCTGCTGTTTTCGAAATGACTTGTTGTGGCAATTTACCATCGCGAGTTTCCGAAATCGGAGTTGTAATATCACCAGCGCCTGAGATACGCATAGCTTGGTAAACATAGGAACGGCCTGACAGCGGGTCACGAATGGCTCCACCGATACAAGTAGCAGCCCCACCAAATGGTTCAATTTCCGTTGGGTGGTTGTGGGTTTCGTTCTTGAACATGAGGAGCCAAGGTTCTTTGACACCATTCACATCCACCTCGATTTCAACCGAGCAGGCATTGATCTCATCAGACACTTCCATGTCATCCAAACGACCATTAGCACGCTCATAACGACCGAAAATAGTCGCCATATCCATCAAGGTTTGTGGTTTCTCCGAACGTCCCAACTCATCACGCATGGCAATATACTTGTCATAAGTCACCTGCAATTGCTTTTGGAACTTAGAAGCTGAGAAATCAATGTTCTTCAACTCTGTCTCAAAAGTCGTGTGACGGCAGTGGTCAGACCAGTAAGTGTCCAAAACCTTAAGCTCTGTTTCCGTCGGCACGCGCCCGATTGACTTGAAATAGTCTTGGATAAAGAGCAAATCGTCCACTTCCATAGCCATCCCTTGCTCTGCCTTGTAGCGGGCAAAGTCTTCTGCTGTATAGCTTTCAAAGAAATTCAATTTAGGAATAGTCTTGTCTGACTCAGAAAATTCCTGCTTGGCAATCCCTGTCGTGATGTCCTTGAAACGAGAATCCACTGGATTAAGCAGATAGTTCTTGACAGCTTCCAACTCAGTCGCATCAATATCTTTATTGATCAAGTAAAGTTGAGCTGTGTTGACCGTTACGTCACTCGAACTTCCCAGCAAAAGCAAGGCTTCCTGTGAAGAAGCTGCACGCTGGTCAAACTGTCCTGGCAAACTTTCAATGGCAAAGAAAGCATAATTGACAAGATCAGCCTGCACAGCCGCTTCATCCAAGACATGGTCTGTCACCTGCTCAGAGAAGATATGTTTTTCTGCAGGCGCAAACAAGTCCTCTGCCAAATCAAAAACATCATAAACTTGCACAATGCGAATACTTTTCAAAGTTGACAATCCCAAGTTGTGCTGGAGCTCTCTCACCAAACTCTCTGACTTGACCTGAAAATCAGCCTTTTTTTCAACAAAAATACGTTTATTCATCAATTCTTATTCCTTTATTTCAGCTCTTGCAATGTTCACAAATGACCTTGAGAGTGTTATTTTAAACCTTGCAACTTTTCCCAGACAATCTCGTAGACGCCGGTTAATTTACCTAGCCCCCCGACGGAGCGTAAAGGTCCGAAGGACCTTTACAGCCTGAGTCCTTACATCTGAAAGACGAAGGTTTTCCGTTTCTAACAGCTTATTTCAAACCCTGCAATTTCTCCCAGACAATCTCGTAAACATCTGTTAGTTCTCCTAGACCTCTACGGAAAACATCCTTGTCCATGTGGTTACCATCAGCGTCCCAAAGTCGGCAGTTATCTGGTGAAAATTCGTCTGCCAAGATAATCTTGCCATCCTTGTCAAAACCAAACTCTAGCTTAAAGTCAATCAATTTAAGGCCAATCTCAGCAAACCAGGCTTTCAAGAGTTCATTGATACGACGGGTTTCTTCTTTCAAGTAGGCAATCTGCTGGTCATCCGCAATTTTAAGGAATTTCACATGCTCGTCATTGATAAAGGGATCATCCAAATCATCATTTTTATAGTAAAATTCGACAATCGGAGTCTCAAATGCGATACCTTCTTCTACGCCAAAACGTTTTGAAAAGGAACCAGCCGTGTAGTTGCGGAGCACAACTTCCAAGGGAATAATCTCAACCTTTCTATTGAGCTGTTCCGTGTCTGAAATTTTCTCCACAAAGTGAGTTGCTACACCAGCTGCATTTAACTTTTCAAAAATAAAAGATGAAATCTGATTATTTAACACTCCTTTACCCGCAATCTGCTCCTTCTTGACACCGTTGAAGGCAGTTGCCTGGTCCTTGTAAGTTGAAATAATGAGATTTTCATCCTCAGTTGTATAGATATCCTTGGCTTTTCCCGAATAGATCAGTTTTTTTGACATTTTAAAGTTCGCCTTTCGTATTACTTGAGCACATTCTACCACAAAATAAACAAAAATTCAATATTTTTACGAACTATTAGCAAAATAGTACTTGTTGCACAAAGAAAAACTGCAAGACACCTTTGTCTTACAGTTTTTCAATCAGTTATCTCAAAAAAAAACGAACATTATTCTCTGTTCAAAAATTGATCCCAATAATAGCGCAAATAGCTTTTCTTCCCTGTGATTAGTGTCAAACGTCCTTCTGAACCATAGCGAAGACTTTCTGCCTGTTCAGGAGTCAGACTGGTCTCCGCCTCTATTTTAAAGAAATTTCCCTTTTCTGTCTTGGTAGCTGTCGCGTCAATATTCGTAATGGCAGAAACAAGAACGAGCTCTTTATTGGCATCTTTGCTTGTAGTGAAACGAACAGAATCACCGACCTGGAGCCTTGCAACATCTTTTGAACTGAGATAAGCCGTGAGTTTAGTTTTGCCTTCTCGTTCCAAGGCTGGGTAGAGTTGGGCGATCAAGGCCCCCTCTGCAACCATGGTAGAATCACTGGTTTCAGGATTAAGGTGAATCACCCCATCCTCGCTTGCTGTAATTTTCCCTTTGTCCAGCAGACCTCCTTGGACTTTCTTACCCGACTCTGCCTCCAAAATTTTCTGATCCAAAAGGGTTAATTCCTGACCGACTTTGACTAGGTGCTGAGACTTGAGGGATTCAAGTTGACTATCCAGTCCCGTTGCGTAGGCTTGTTGAGCTCCAGATCCCGCATACTGCACACGATAAGTAGCTAAACTAGACTCTAGCTGAGCGATTTGTGCATCCACCTGTGCAATAACTTGCGATTTAGCTTGCGATTCATCTCCAGCTTGGTTTTTATAGGTCTGATAAAAAGAGTAGGCTGCATTTTGACTATCCAGTTGATTTCCTGTTTCAATCGCTGACTTAGCTGTTTTGTAATCTCGGATTTTATCCTGTGTTTGGTTGATAAGATTGCCAATCTCGGCCTTACTCTGACTTGCTGCTGCATTCTGCGAGGAGATGTTAGCATTTTGCTGCGAAACATTGCTCCTAAGACTACTAGCTTGGCTGAGGTAGTCTCGAAACATCTCCTGGTATCCAAACTTATCCGCCTCTGGAAATTGATCACTCCCCTCTTTCAAACTGGATTGCAAATACCCCAACTGCTTTTTTTGATTCTTTAGCATCTCCAATTGACTGGCGTATGCTTCAACCTGGACAGCCTCCGCCCCTTGCTGGTACTGAACGAGTAGGTCCCCTTGCTTGACCAATTTGTTTTCTTCCAGATAGTTGACCACAATGCGTTGATTGCTAGTCGACTGGATATTAGCAATGATCCGACTAGGTTCGACAGTTGCTCTAGTAGACAAACTAATCTCCTTCTCTGCAAAAAATGCAAATCCTAACAGAAACACGAGCAGAAGCGACATAGGTAAAATCACCCGACTGGAAAAATTATGGTAACGACGATTATAAAACTCCGCACTTTCTAAAAATTCTGGTTTCATCCTCTCCTCTTTCTAGCTATTGACCAAATGGGCGTAAAAGCCATCCTGCGCAAGTAAGTCTGCATGGGTGCCTTCTTCGACAATCTTGCCCTGATCCAAGACAACAACCTTCTCTGTCCGCTCAGCAATGGTCAAACGGTGGGCAATGAAAATCAAGGTCTTGTCCAAAGCCATGAGATTATCGACAATCCGCTTCTCTGTCAAAATGTCCAGACTGCTGGTCGCCTCGTCCAAGATCAAGGCAGGCGCATCTGTCAAGAAAGCACGCGCCAGAGCAATTCTCTGACGTTGTCCACCTGAAATCCCTGCCCCATCCGAAGTTAATTCTGTCTGGTAATTCAGGGGCATGCGCTCAATATCCTCCCGAATCTCGGCCAACTCAACCGCCCGTAAGATGTCTTCCTGAGTCGTCCCCTCCTTGGCTCCAAGGAGAAGATTCTCCAAAATCGTTCCGTTAAAGACATAGGGCTGTTGAGGCAGGTAGTTGATATACTGGCGCAGGGCCTTTTTGTCAATCTGATTGAGATTGACCCCACCCAGACTAATCTCTCCCTGACTAGGGTCGTAGAAATTAACCATCATCTTTGCCAAGGTAGTCTTACCTGACCCAGAAATCCCCACGAAAGCCATCTTGGACCCTTGCGGAATGGTCAAATTGATATCTGACAAGACGTCACGACCATAGCCATACTTATAGTGAACCTGCTTAAAGGTCATATCTCCCTTCATCATGCTCAAATCTTCGACTGTTTTCTTCTCCTCAAACTCCGAAGCGACCAGATAAACCTCATTTAAGCGATTATTGGCAACCTGCGCTGTCTGAAGTTTGGTTTGCAGGTTGATGATATTTTCCAAAGGATTGGTAAAGTAAACAAGCAAGGTATTATAGGTAATCAACTGCCCCAAACTCATTTTCCCATCCATAACAAGAATGGCTCCTAGCCAGAGAACGGCAACATTGAGCAGGAGCTGGGCAACTTTTTTCAGTGCCTTTTGCTGGCTTTCTGCCCGACTATAGGTAAAGGATTTTTTCAGATAAGCCACAAATTCCTTGTCAATCTTTTGATAGCGTGAACTTTCACTGGTCAAAGACTTAATGGTCTCAATACCGTGGATGTCCTCGATGATGGAAGAAGACAGAACCGCATTGGCTTCCATGGTATCCCGATTCATCTTTTCAAAAGGCTTCATAAAGGCAAAAATAATCACTGTATAGATGGGAAGCGCAAGCAGACTAATGAAAAAGAGTGTCATATTTTGTGAAAACAGGACAAGCGAGATAATCAAAATCGTCGACACATCTAGGAAAATCGACAGAATGGTCGACGCCAACGCATCGATGATACTATTGGCATCTGTAAAACGAGACACGATTCCCCCTGTCCTGCGTGTCGCGAAAAAGGACATCGGCAGGTGAAAAACATGCTTGATGTAGGACAAAATCACATCGATGGACAACCGTTGACCCAGAACAAGTAAGAGGTATTCCTGCGCATAAGACAAAATTTGCTGGAGGATATAGACAATGACCAGCCCCATTGAGATAATACCCAGTGTCGAGCGCATCTGATCTGGTACGTAACTGTCAATGATGGACTGAAGATAGTAGGAGCCTACGATATTGATCAGGGTTACCAAGAGTGTTGCCAAAACGATATTAGCAATCAAGCCACGCTGTTTGAGCAAGATAGGTAAAAATGATAAGAGTCCTTGTTTTTTCTCCTTATGGGGTTTATAGTCTGGAGACGGAGCCATAAAGAGACTGACCCCTGTCCATTCTTGCGCAAATCGCTCACGGGAAATGTTAGTCAGCTTGACACCAGGATCTGGATCAGCGATATGAATGTGCTTTTTATCCTGACCTATCACCACATAGTAGTGGAGCAATTTCCCTTCCTTGAGCACATGAGCCACAAAAGGAAAGGTCAAATCTGGCAGATCAAAGAGCGTCATATCCGCCTTGATAGCCCGCGTCTCAAACCCAATCTCCTCTGCCACCTTTACAAGTCCCAAAGCAGTCGTCCCATCCATAGTCGTCTTGGCTAACTCTCGCAAGTGAGCCAAGGAGTAATAACTACCGTAGTAACCAAATACCATGGCCAAGGAAGCCACGCCACAATCCATCTGATCCACCTGAGGACGATAGTGCCTTTTCCTAAATTTCATATCCTTCTCCTTTTTCTAATAATCTCTTTAAAAATTTGTAAGATTATTTTAACCAAACAAGAAAGAAAGAAGGGAATTATTTCTGAAAAAACAATATCCTCACCTGAACAGCACTTTTGCCAAAGAAAATAGGCAGAACAAGAGTCCTGCCTAGAATATTCAATTACACAGATTTCTTACCTTCCCCACTTCTTTTGTGAATAGCGTATAAAACGATAAACGCAAACACAGGTGGCACCATATAACTACTTTCACTCATTGTTAGCTGAATTCCAAGAGTTGCTAAAATCGTAAAGTAGTCTCTAGCCAAGCTTTTTCTAGTAATTGAACAACTTTCATCCCAAACTCCAATCTGATGGTCCATCAATTCCCAATCGTACTTTCTTTTGTTTTGTACTTGTATCCTACATAAAACAGACCAAGCAGAATTGGATAGGTTTTTGGATAAAACAGGGTATTGATCGGATTTTTCATAATCATATACGTTGCGATATAAAGAATGATCGATACGACAAAATACCCCTCAGCAAATCCTAATAAGATTTTTTTCATAGCAGACTCCTATTTACCTGATAAGAAAGGCGGAGAAACTCCGCCATTTACATGCACAAAATCCTTTTCATTCAGATTGATTTTTTATAGTTTTGATTATCTTTTGCCAAATCTTTGCAAAAAATACCAAAATAGCCCGAAGCAAGTAAACCAACTACAGTCCATTGCCAATCAAAAGATACTAATGAACCTATACGAATCAGATGAAGCGCGAGATGCAGGCCGATTGCCAACAAAGGAAATATAATGGCTAATTTAGGTAAGAGTGTATTGAAATTAAGATTGTGGTTGTTCGTAATCTAACGCCCACGACGAGCTAAATCTGAACCAAATTTGTAACCAGCATTAAAAATTTGTACGGCTGCGTTCAATACTCCTGCAATCCCGACTGCTTCAGCAAGGCCAAATCCTCCTTTTGTTCCGATTAATTCATCATCAGATAATTGATAAAATTGTTCCAAGTTCATATTCATAGTTACTCCTTTGTGTTATATTTTACTGCTATGTAAACAATTAAAATGAGTATTGGATAGGTAAATACTTCTGAAATCTCCATAAAATTCACATTATACTTTCCTGACAATATTTTATAGTCAATTAAAATTTGAATGATAGTGAAAATAATACGTAGAGATAAAAATATCCCTAATAATATCACTTCTTTTTTAAAAAACATACGAATGCCTCTCCAGCTACAACCTAACTAGGGTCTATTCGCGTAATACCCCAATGCTGCTCCACCAGCAAAAAGCGCTGTCGCCCCACCTACCACTGCTCCACCTACTTTCCAAATAGACACTCCAGCAATTATAAGAGGAAGTGCTCCCCCATTCACATCCGTCAACTCTTCTTCTGTAAGAGCTGCAAAGTTCTGTTCCATTTTGTCAAAGTTTGTCATCTTTCTTCTCCTCTATACTTTTCTATATATCTAATCTTTAACCTCTAAGCCACTTAAATAGCCAGATTGGGTAAATTACTGAAATCATTTTCTTATCTCCTTCCCTTTTTCCTTACCTATCTATTCGAAAAACAATTCAAAAATGAACAATTCATTCATTTTTATTTTAAAAACCACTTAATGAACCATGGATAAAAACCGGTAACATACATAAACGTTCCTCCTTTTTCTTTCTCATCTCTTTATTCGCAATTTCTACTAAAAGTTTCTCTTTTTTCCGCAAACAAAAAAAGCAACATGACTTGCATGTTGCTTTTGGCTATTTTTTATCTTTAATAATTTCTACTACATCCGCTACACTTTGAAGTTGATCGATTTCCTCATCAGTGATTTCGATACCAAATTCATCTTCTAGTGTCAAGACAAACTCCATCAAATCCACTGAGTCCGCATCTAAATCGTCTTTCAAACTCAAAGCCTCTGTTACGGCAAAGTCTGCTCCCTGTCGCTCTTGGATAATGGTTACAATACGGTCAAAAATTTCTTTTTCTGTCATTTTTTATTCTCCTGAAAATTCACGCGCAGTCTGAGCAACTACGTCTGTTTCTAGCATGGTACGAATCTGACGAATCGTACTGTACACAGCCTTGGCATCACTTGAGCCATGGGTCTTAACAACAGGTGCCTTGACACCAAACAAGACTGCCCCTCCAACATCTGAATAGTTGAGCTGGGTCTTCAACCCTTTAAGACTATCCTTGAGAAGTAGAGCACCTAGCTTCGCTCGAAGGCCACCACCCGTAATAGCATTTTTAAGTAAGCCCATGATTCCCAAAGCTGTACCTTCGATGGATTTTAGAACAGCGTTTCCCGTGAAACCATCTGTTACGACAACATCCGCAACGCCATTCATCAGATCACGCGCTTCCACGTTTCCGACAAAGTTCAAACTTTGATCAGCTACTAGCAAGTCGTATGTTTCCTTACGAAGCGGGTCTCCCTTGCTGCTTTCTGTTCCGTTGTTGAGCAAACCAATACGTGGTTTTGCAATCCCACGAACATTCTTGGCATAGAAGGAACCTAGGACAGCATATTGATGCAGGTGTTGGGCTGTATTTTCTGCATTGGCACCGAGGTCAAGCATATCAAAGCCTTTGCCATCGATAGTTGGCAATGTTGACATAAGTCCAGGTCGGTCGATATTCTTGATACGACCCACGATGAAGAATCCTGCTGCCAACAAGGCACCTGTATTTCCTGCGGAAAGAACAGCATCTGCCTCTCCCTCTTTGACTGCCTTAGCCGCCAATATCATACTGGCATTTTTCTTCTTACGGATAGCTTTTGTCGGCTCATCGCCTGAATCAATTTTCTCATCTGTATGGATGATGCTAACGCGCTCTGTGGCTGTTAGATATTGCTTGATTTTGCTTTCATCTCCGTAAAGTTGAATCTCAATATCTGAAAAGTCAGCAAGGGCTTGATTGACACCCTCAACGATGGCTTGAGGTGCGTAATCGCCCCCCATAGCATCTACTGCGATTTTTTTCATTTGTTTTCCTCTTTTAGTAATTGTCCCCAGTCTGCTAGGGAATCAATAAATTTCTTTGATTTAAGGTGAATCCCAACGTACTCTTCGTAAAGTTGATCCATAAATTGGCGTAGCTCTTGCTTGATTTCTGCCTTAAGCGAAATGGTCTCCAAGGTTTCAAAATCAATAGCCTGAAATTGATTGAGCAGATAAGGGATGTTGGGATTCAGATGGCAACGTTTCTCGTCCTCATGATAATGATCCGGACAGAGGCAGGCTCCATATTTGAAAGAAAAATCAAAGGCCTGACCTACCCGATGGCAAAAGACACACTCATTAAAATTGAGCCCAATTCCAAATCGGGTCAAGATTTGAATTTCAAAAATATTGGTCAAAACTTGATAATCCAAGCCCTCTTCCATCAACTCTAGAGTCTTTCTCAAGAAGGCAAACAAGGGAGCATCTTGCTGATTATCCTGCAAACTAGCATCGGCCAGAGCCGCAACATAAGTCGCATAAGCCATGACAAAGAGGTCACTATTGATCTTGGGAAAGGTCATCACCTCATGATAGTCCTCAATGTAGCTAAGCCCGTCATCATTGATCCGCAGGAGAAAACGAGCTAGTACCAAGGGCTGAATAACAGGAGCTAGTTTAGATTGACCAGCGTGTTTGACGAAAAACATGCGCTTCCCAGCCTGCTCGGTGAAGATCTTGACTAGCTTATCATCCTCCCGAAAGTTACGATTGTAGAGTACGAGACCTTGACTCGTAATAGACTGGATCATGCTTCTCTCATGTACTCCTCAAGTCGTTTCATGGCCTCCTTGATTGTTTCCATGCTGGTTGCATAAGACAGACGAACATAGCCTTCTCCGTAGCGACCAAAGGCAGCACCAGGGATAAAGGCAACAGCCATCTTCTGGGCAAAATCCTTGAGAAAAGCAAAGGAGTCTTGATTGTAACCTGCTGGAATCTTAGCAAAGATATAGAAGGCACCGTCTGGTTTGATAATTTCAAAGCCAAGAGCTGTCATCTTCTCGATAATGTAATCTCGACGCTGGATGTATTCCTTCTTCATAGGCTCTGCGTCGTTTTTACCAGCGGTCAAAGCCTCCACCGCAGCATGTTGAGCCATAGTGTTTGCGGCAGTAACCAAATATTGGTGACTCTTGATTAACTGAGCTGTGAAAGCTGCAGGAGCAAAGATAAAGCCTAAACGCCAACCTGTCATAGCATGCGATTTAGACAAGCCATTGATAATAATAGCCTGGTCTCTCAGCATCGTTCCCAGAGATACATGGGCTTCGCCTGTGTAGGTCAATTCTGAGTAAACCTCATCACAGACAACAAAAATCTCATACTTGCGTAAAACGTCTGCCAAGGCTTCCAACTGCTCCCGACTATAGGTAATTCCTGTCGGATTGGCTGGATAGTTGAGAATGACAGCTTTGAGCTTGTCCCCTTGCTCCAAAATGGCCTTTTCCAACATCTCAGGAGTCAAGACAAAACCATTTTCAGTTGTATCAATCTCGACAATCTCTGCCCCAACTAGATTGACAATCGGCTCATATCCTGGATAGGCAGGAGCTGGCAAGAGCACCTTGTCCCCCTCTTCCAAAATAGCTGTCAAAGTAGCAGATAAAGCCTCTGTCGCCCCAATTGTAACCAAAATTTCATTTTCAGGATTATAATCTAGCTGGTATTTTTCTTTTACAAAGTCGCTAGCAGCCTGGCGCAAGGTCAGTAAACCGCTCATCCCTGTATAGTAGGATTGGTTCTGGTCAATGGCTCGCTTGGCTGCCTCCTTGACATGATCTGGCGTTGTAAAATCAGGTTCCCCCAAGGTCAAACGCAAGACCCCAGGAATCTCCGAAATAGCCTGATCAAACTGGCGAATCAAGGAAACTTGAATCTTGTCTAACTGTTTATTAAAGCGCTTGGTTAAGTCCATAGATATCCCCCTTGCTTACAGAACATAGTACTATTATACTACAAAAGCTCCCTGACCGCAAAATCCATCTGAAACCTGCATTTTTCACTTTCTGTTTTACTTTTCTTCTCGACAGGAGTATAATAATAAATGCTTATTTTCGGAGGTTTATATGTCATTTTTATCAAAAAATGGAGCAGGCATCTTTGCCTGCCTTCTCATTTCTATCATATCTTGGTTTCTGGGAGGATTTTTTCCCGTCGTGGGTGCACCTGTCTTTGCAATTTTTGCTGGAATGCTCCTAAATCCCTTTCTCTCATCCTATAAACAACTGGATGCTGGATTGACCTTTAGTTCTAAAAAATTACTCCAATATGCCGTTGTCTTGCTAGGTTTTGGTCTCAATATCTCGCAAGTCTTCGCAGTTGGGCAATCTTCACTCCCTGTTATCCTCTCCACCATTTCAATAGCCCTGATTATTGCCTACCTCTTCCAGCGCTTCTTTGCACTGAATACAAAACTGGCTATCTTGGTTGGAGTGGGATCTTCTATCTGTGGTGGCTCTGCCATTGCTGCTACAGCACCCGTTATCCATGCCAAAGAAAAGGAGGTTGCCCAAGCCATTTCCGTTATCTTTTTCTTCAATATCTTGGCTGCGCTCATCTTTCCAACTCTAGGAACCTGGCTTCACCTATCTAATGACGGCTTCGCCCTCTTTGCAGGAACTGCGGTCAATGATACTTCTTCTGTGACGGCTACCGCCAGCTCCTGGGACAGTCTTTATCAGACCAATACCCTTGAGTCTGCAACCATTGTGAAACTCACGCGCACCTTAGCAATCATCCCCATCACACTCTTTCTCTCCTACTGGCAAAGTCGCCAGCAAAAAAACAGCCAAGATTTCCAACTAAAAAAGGTCTTCCCTCTTTTTATCCTTTACTTTATCCTGGCTTCTCTCTTAACAACTCTTCTCACCTCTCTCGGTGTGTCTAGTAGCTTCTTCACCCCTCTCAAACAACTCTCCAAATTCCTCATTATCATGGCCATGAGTGCTATCGGTCTCAAAACCAATCTGATTGCCATGGTCAAATCCAGCGGGAAATCCATTGTTCTCGGAGCCATCTGCTGGATTGCTATCATCCTTACCAGCCTAGGTATGCAGGCATTAATTGGTATTTTCTAACACAAAAGGTAGCCTACTGGCTACCTTTTTATTGCTCAAGAATTAAGCGTGTGTGTTCTCTCTTGATACAGCGATTCATAACGATGTCATCGCATCCTCCAGCACGCAAGATTTCTTCCGCTTCTAGGCTTTCAAGTCCCAGTTGTGCCCAGAAAATCTTGGCATCCGCCTTGAGAAAATCACGCGCCACATCTGGTAAAAACTCACTGCGACGGTATACATTGACAATGTCCACAGGAAAAGGAATCTCAGCTAGACTCGCATAAGCCTTCTCTCCCAAGATTTCCCCACCTGCAACCTTGGGATTAACTGGAATGATTTTATAGCCTCGAGCCTGCATTTCCTTAGTCACTCGATTGCTAGTTGTTTCTTCACGATCGGACAAGCCTACTACTGCTAACGTTTTGCTAGTTGCCAGATACTGACGGACCACACCATCACTTGGATTGATAAATTCTTGACTCATAGAAATCCTCCTTTTTTCTCAGTATATCATATTTCACAAATACTGACTATTTTTAACATAAAAAACTTCTTAAATCCTTTAAGCAGATTTAAGAAGTTAAAAAATTATTTATTTTATCCTATCTAGTTGCTTTATATGCAAGTTGATCACCATGTTGCTTCACAAACTCATCCATCTCTGAATCAGGAATTTGGCGAAGATAGAGATTAGCACGAATAGTATCATCCTCTTCACGACAAGTTGAGAGAACAAGATACTTATCTGTAGCAGCTAATTTTACATTTGGTTTCTTAACCTCTGCTGTATCATAAATAGTAGTTAATTGCTTTTCAAAATCTTTATCATCTTCAAAACTGGTTTGATAGAAGGCTGTTTCTTCTGGTACAATAATCATCGCAACAGCTTCGTAGTAATACTTCCTCTCAGGTGTTTCAACAACAACATAAGGGTGCTCATTAAAATATTCTTGACGACTATAGTAGTTCACATCATTAAACATACGATGATCACCAACTTTACTACCTCTAGCATGACCAAATAACCAAGTTAAATGATCACTAAAATCTTTCTTATTATCAGCATCCATGAAAACCGCACCTAAATAAGGCACCTGTTCACCTTCAAAGGTCTTATTTAGATAAGTCTCATTGTCCTTTGTTTGAACAACAGGCTCGTCTAACTGTGTACCAGGAGCATAAACATAAGCAATTGTTTCAGAATTAGTTGCAGTTAAGCCCTTAAATCTATTTGAAAGATATTCTTTTTCTTCTGCACTAACAACATAGGCCGGTTTCGATGCTTCCTGAGTAACTTCTGGTTCGTTAGTTGTTCCCTTTGGAGTTGTAAAACTATTAAATACAAAATAGCCACCTATTGCAACAAGCGCTACTGTAAGCACGGAGAGAATAATTTTCCAAATGGATGCTTTGGTTTTTTTAGAACGTTTACTCATTTTTTCCCCTTCAACTATTCTACTATTATCAAAAAAATCACTGAAACAAAGTTTCAGTGATAGGATACTTCACCAAATAAATGAATTATTTAGCAGCGTGTGTTTTTGGAAGAGCTTTTTGACCAGCTTTTGCATCTACACCAGCTTTTTTAGCTGCTTCAGCAGATTTTTTAGCTTGATCAGCTACACCTGGTTTACCTTCTTCTGGTTTAGCAGATGGTTTATCAGCTGCTGCTTGATCAGCTGCTGCTTGATCAGCTGCTGCTTTACCATGTTCTTTCTCGTAACGAGCATTCTTTTGTTCTGGAGTTTCGTTCAAGATGTAGTATTTACCTTCAGCTTTCTTCGCTGAATTTTGAACTTCTTGGAATTTTTGTACATATTTGTTACGTACGTTCAAGAATGCAGTGTTGAATGCTGCTTCATAAGCTGCTTTCTTTTCACCGTAAAGGTGTGAACCACCTTCAACAGCATCAAGTTCAGCTTTAGCTGCAACTACAGCAGGATCTTGTGCTGCTTCAGCCTTGATGTTTTCCATATGACCGTTAAGGTACTCTTCAACTGTACGAGCACTTACAAATTCAGATTGGTTTTCATATGCTTCACGTGAATCATATGCTCCAGGAGTGTTAGCTCCACCATTGATATCTGCAAACGCTGGGGCTGCTGCAGAAAATACTGCAAGAGCTACTACTGATGACAATAAAACTTTTTTCATTGTTCTATCTCCTCTTTAATTTCTTATTTAATTTATAAGGTCTTGCCTTATTACCTAAAGTATATCATATATATGGTGATTGTCAAGTATTTTTTTAATTTTTTTTTAAAAAAATCTAATAAAGCAAGTAAGAATTTCGTTACATAAAACAAGAAAGCGTTTTTAATCTATATCAACTAATAGATTATACGCAAAAAACGAACAATATCTCGGAACTTCTTTAGATCTATGCATTTATTAAATCTCTGTTTAGAATCTCTTATAATATATTATAAAACAAAGTTTTCATTACTATTAGATTCTCTACCATTATAACTCACATATTTTCAGTTGTAAGTTTTAAATCTTTTTCTCAATACAAAACAGGGGAGAAAGAGGACGTTTTTCGTGGATACGAATAATAGCATCGCCCAGAAGATGAGCAATCGAAATTTGTTCAATCTTATCAATCAAACGCTCTTCTGGTAGGTAGATGGTATCCAAAACAACCAATTTTTTAATAGCTGATTTTTGGATATTGTCCATAGCTGGCCCAGAAAGAACTGGGTGCGTACAGCTTGCGTAAACTTCAACAGCACCTGCTTCAGCAAGAGCGTCCGCTGCATGACAAATAGTTCCAGCTGTATCGATCATATCGTCGATCAAGATACAAGTCTTACCTTCTACCTTACCAATGATGTTCATCACTTCACTGGTATTCATCTTGTCTACACTACGGCGTTTGTCAATAATCGCAATCGGAGTTTTCAAAAACTCCGCCAATTTACGAGCACGAGTCACCCCACCATGGTCTGGGCTGACAACCACGTAGTCAGAGCCAACCATGCCACGGCGTTCAAAATAGTCCGCAATCAATGGAGCACCCATCAAGTGATCTACAGGAATATCAAAGAATCCCTGAATCTGTGCAGCATGCAAATCAATCGTCAACAAACGATCTACCCCAGCAACTTCTAGCATGTTTGCAACAAGTTTTGCAGTGATTGGCTCACGCGCGCGCGCTTTTCTATCCTGACGTGCATAACCATAGTAAGGCATAACAACATTGACAGATTCTGCACTAGCACGCTTCAATGCGTCCACCATAATCAAAATTTCAAGTAAATTATCATTTACAGGTGAACTAGTTGATTGTAGGATAAAGACGTGTTTTCCACGGATTGATTCTTCGATGTTGACTTGAATCTCCCCATCTGAAAATTGGCGAACAGTCGATTTCCCCAACTCTATCCCAATTTCTTGCGCCACACGCTCTGCCAATTCTCTATTAGAAGAAAGGGCAAACAGCTTTAAATCAGAAAAAGACATGATTTCCTCCGGTATTTATGTATCACTTGTTTTTTACACAACATTTTCCATCTACCATTGTAGCGCTTTTTCCTTTATTTTTCAATCAAAAATAAAACAAGAGTAAACATTTATACCCTTGTTTTATGCTATTTTATATTAGCTATATGAAAACTAAAAATCCTACATTTTAACAATCGATTTTATGCTAGGATGAAATTTTTTCGAGACAAAGTTAGTATACTTCTCTCATACTTCCTGTATCCACATCATAGACAGCACCTGAAATAACCACATCATCAGGAATCAGTGGAGATTCTCGAAGCAATTGCATATCCTCTCTCACACTCTCTTCAACATCCTGGAATGGTAAAAAATCTTGATCAGACACATCAACCCCGAGCTCGTTTTTCAAATGTTCATGAAAACTTTCATTTTGAAAGGTTTGAGCTCCACAGTCTGTATGGTGAAGCACCACGATTTCTCTTGTCCCCATTTGTTGCTGGGAAATCACCAGTGAACGAATCATGTCCTCAGTTACTCGACCACCCGCATTCCGCAAGATATGGGCATCCCCAAGTGCTAAACCTAGAGCTTGCGCGACGTGTAGCCGTGAGTCCATGCAGGTCACAATTGCTACTCTTGTTTTCGGCTTAAGTGGCAGATTTAACTGCCCATGAAGGGCAACATAAGCCTGATTGGCTTGCATAAACTGTTCAAAATACGACACGATTCCCTCCTTAAAAATTTGATAATCAAATATTTCTCTTATCTTATCATTTTTAAGAGGATTTGTCACGGATTATGCAAAGACCTTTTTCAAAACTTCCTGAATCGTTGTCACACCAATAACTTCAATTTCCTTAGGTGGAGTGATTCCTGTCAAGGAATTCTTGGGTACATAAATCTTGGTAAAGCCCAGTTTTGCCGCTTCATTGATACGTTGTTCGATACGATTCACGCGTCGAATTTCTCCGGTCAAGCCCAATTCTCCCACAAAACATTCCTGAGGATTGGTAGGTTTGTCCTTGTAACTCGAAGCAATGGCAACCGCAACAGCCAAGTCAATCGCAGGTTCATCCAATTTGACACCGCCAGCAGATTTGAGATAGGCATCCTGATTTTGCAAGAGAAGCCCTGCTCGTTTTTCCAAAACAGCCATAATTAGACTCGCACGATTGAAATCAAGTCCTGTCGTCGTTCGTTTAGCATTTCCAAACATGGTTGGTGTTACCAAAGCCTGAACCTCCGCCAAAATCGGACGCGTCCCTTCCATAGTTACCACGATTGATGAACCAGTGGCTCCATCCAAACGCTCTTCTAGGAAAACTTGACTCGGATTGAGCACCTCAACCAAGCCACCTGATTGCATCTCAAAAATGCCAATCTCATTGGTCGAGCCAAAACGGTTTTTGACTGCTCTCAAGATACGGAAGGTATGGTGGCGCTCCCCTTCAAAGTAAAGCACTGTATCCACCATATGCTCCAACATACGCGGACCAGCCAGAGTACCTTCCTTGGTCACATGACCTACGATAAAGATGGCAATGTTATTAGTCTTGGCCAGCTGCATGAGTTCAGCTGTCACCTCTCGCACTTGAGAAACTGACCCTTGCACTCCAGAAATCTCAGGAGACATACTAGTCTGGATAGAGTCGATGATGAGAAAGTCTGGTTGGATGCGCTCTACCTCAGCTCGAACGCTCTGCATATTTGTCTCTGCATAGAGATAAAACTCACTATCAATATCCCCCAAGCGCTCTGCTCGTAGCTTGATTTGCTGGGCAGACTCCTCCCCACTAACGTAGAGAACCGTACCCACTTGAGACAACTGGATTGAAACTTGTAGGAGAAGGGTTGATTTCCCGATTCCTGGATCCCCACCGATAAGGACGAGACTTCCTGGTACCACCCCGCCTCCAAGTACACGATTAAATTCCTCCATCTCGGTCTTGGTTCGATTGACATTGATAGACGTTACTTCAGCCAGTTTCATAGGCTTGGTTTTCTCACCTGTCAAGGACACACGCGCATTTTTGACCTCGGAAACCTCAACCTCTTCTACAAAAGAAGACCAAGACCCACAGTTGGGACAACGTCCTAGATACTTAGGTGAATTATATTCACAATTTTGACACACAAATGTCGCTTTTTTCTTTGCGATGATAAACCTCTTTCTAAATCTCTACCTCACACTCAATCACTTGGCAAAAATCAATCTTCTCGTCTGGTACAAATTGGCGCATGAGCATTCGATGAGTGACAACTACCACAGTCTGGTAGTCTCTATACTTAGCCATACATTCTAGAAACCGAGACTTCATTTCCGTAGCTGTCTCATATTGAATAGGACTATTAGGAAGCAACTCCCCCTTGTTTTCTAAAAACAGAGTACGTGCTTTTTCAAAGTTCTCTATACCTGTTTCATAGACCTGCCATTCATGCAATAAGGGTTCTACTCTCAAAGGAAGGCCAGTAGCACGAACCACATAAGATGCAGTTTCTAAAGCCCTAGTTACTGCAGAAGACACCAGTATATCAGCTGAGCCAAGCAAAGGATTTTGGCAAAGTTCCTGAGCTTGTCGCCTTCCTTTCACAGACAAAGGAGCCAAATCTAATCCAAAGCCAGTGTAGGAACACTCCTCTAACTCACGGTAGTCTGGCTCTCCATGACGTACAAAGATAATCTTCATCTTAGTACCCTGTTGATCCAAATCCACCTGTCCGAACCCCGTCTGCCTCATCTCCGTCTGCAATTAAGAAAGGCGCAAAGACAGCCTGAACCACACGTTCCCCAACTTCGAGAACCACTTCCTGGTCAGTAATATTTTTCATCTGAGCAAAGATATGTCCCTCATTCCCAGGATTGCCATAATAATCCCCATCAATAACGCCAACAGAGTTAATCAAGACTAGACCCTTCTTACGAGGGTTTGAAGAACGGTCATAGAGATAGAGCACTTCTGTCGGTTGCATATAAGCCTTGACCCCAGTTGGAACGAGGACAATCTCCCCTGGAGCAATCACAGTGCGTTCCGCAACCTTTAAGTCATAGCCAGCCGCATGAGCTGTCTCACGCTTGGGCAATAAATTTTCATCTGTAAAACTCGAAACCAATTCAAAACCACGAATTTTCATATTTTTCTCTTTTCTATTATCTTTTATTCTAGGCTATTTTATCTTATTTATTCGAAAAAAGCACGAAAAAAGAGCACACAATTCACACTCGCTTAGGGCTGCTGGATTCCTCCCCTGACCCGCTTCACGCAGAACTGTTGCTCCACTATTTATTATACCACATTCCCCTCTGTTTTTAAAGAGAAATTATTTTTTCCGTCGATTTCGGAAAAAATCCTGCATAATCGCTGCACACTCACTCTCCAAAACTCCCGTTTCAACCTCTACACGATGATTAAGACGCTCATCTGTCAAAATATCGTACAAACTTCCAGCTGCACCAAATTTCTGATTCTTAGCCCCGTAGACTACGTTTGGAATACGGGCAAGCCCGATTGCCCCACTACACATCACACAGGGCTCAATAGTCACAAAAAGGGTACAATCTAGCAGACGCCAACTTTCTTCACTCACGTTCGCATTCTCTATGGCCATGATTTCTGCATGCATAACCGCCCGTTGCAACTCCTCGCGCGCATTATGCCCCCTACCAATGATTTCTCCATCCTTGACAATGACACAGCCAATTGGAATTTCATCGTGTTCCAGAGCAATTTCTGCCTCCTTCAAGGCCTCTCTCATGAAGCTTTCTTTTTCTTCAACTGTATAATTCATCAATTTTTCCTTTTCCTACTTGTCGATTCTATTATTATATCATGATTCTCAAGACAAAAAAAGCCACCGAATGCGGTGACTTAATAGGGAGATTATTATGAAAAAGGTAAAATAAAATCTTATTAAATCAACTCTCTTGGAGGGTGTCCCCTCCAACTCCCCGACCTCTGGACAAGGTCTATTTTTTTGGAAAAGAATTTAAAAAAACTTCATCAAAACTATTGACATTATACAACTTTAGTTGTATAATAGATACATAAGGTTAAGGAGGAAACCTTAGACAAGGAAACTAGTAGAAAGGAAAACAAAATGTTTAAGTTCAAAAAGAAGCCACTCAAAGTAAAAACAAATAAGCTAGTAGTCAAAATAAACTTATTTATAATCAGCTTTGAATGGCACATCGAATTTGGATAGTGAAAAATCACTATCCACCCCTTCGGGGGTGTACTTAAATTATAACAGGAAAAACAATGAAAGTAAATCTAAAAATTAGAAAAACCACCAAGCGTGAAAAAGTTGAATTTATTATTGGACTTTTTCTACTCCTATTTGCAGTTTGGTATTTTATGAGGTAATATATGTCAGTAGATATTAAAGCTATCCGCTGGCTTTTAGACAACGCCACAGCCTATGCTATCAGCAAAAACTGTGGCGTATCTATTCAGGCAGTAGATAAGTATAAAAACGGTGTATCAGATATTATGAACATGCGTTTAAAACACGCTATCAGCATGACTTCTTACGCCCATACACTACAAGAAAAACAGTGAGTACCATCACTGTTTTTTCTATTTTGAGCAAACAAAAAAACCGCAAGCCTAAGCCTGCGGTTAGTGTAATCTATTTGAAAGCCTTTCTTTTTTTTATTTTTCTTCTTTTTGTTTGTCAACGACGGTCACAAGACCATCTGGTTCGGTTTTGAATGATGGATCTGTGTGTAATTCACCGTTTGCCTTCAAGTAATACCAGCCGTCACCTGATTTGACGAATTGTTTAGATAACATATATCCGTCTTTTTCTTCCATGAAAAACCAGGTTTCACGATATTTAACCCAGCCAGTAGCCATACGACCATCTGATTTGAAGAAATACCATCGATGATTGAGGAACATCCAGCCTGTGACCATTGCCCCACGTTTATCAAGGTAGAACCAATCTTTACCATCGTTGAACCATCGGTTGATTAGACAGTATCCACGGTCATCAAAGTAGAACCATTCGTTGTTGATTTGTTTCCAACGGTTTGTAGGATAAGAGCCGTCTGACTCCTCCCACCACCAGCCCGAAGCATTTTGGCGCCATCCAGCTTCAGTAGAGATACCACCTTCGATATCTTTCTTGAATTGCTCACGACTGATACCCCACTTAGCTAAGTAAGGATACGGATCAACATGGTCAGAGTAGTTTCGAGGTTGATTATATGTGCAATACTGATGTGTCTTGATGCCTGCTAGACTGTCAGAGTCAAGCGTTTTCGGAATCCCTGCTTCATCAGCAAGGTTTCGCAAAAGCTCAACGTAAAGCTTATAGTCACGCATGAACTCTTCCTTAGTTTCATGACTCTCAATTAACTCAACTTGGCCGTATCCTTCAACGTTCCAGCCACCACCTACATCGTAGGCCCCCATGTCTGTGTACCAGGTTTGCATCACACGGCCGTTGCCGACAACGTGCGAGAAGAAGCCTGAATCCACTGGGCGGCGCATGTGGTAGTCTGCTTCATTTTGGGCAGTTGAGTTAGGATTACCCGTTGAGTGAGCGTGAATCTGACGATAAGGTTGTTCTCCTACCTGTGGCAAATCAGTCCTTAATCTACTTGTATCAATATCCATGATTACTGTCCTTTCCACGCATCATTCATCTGCTTAACTGCTGACTCGACAAATGTATCTAAGTCCTTGTCAGTCATGCTGATGTTGTATTTGGTTAGCTCGGCACGAATTTTCGTGCGGGCTTGCTCAAGCTTCTCTTCGCCTTTGTAGCCTGTCTCAGAGGCGACCTGCTCAACTGCATTGACTGCGTTCTTAGCAAGGATTTGGACGATTTTGATGGTCTTTTCTCCGCCTTTTTTGATAAGGAAATCCTTAATGGCTTTGACTGCGATACCAGCCAAAACAGTCAAGATTCCAGTAGCTGAAGCGATAATGATTTCAGTAATTTGTTGCATGTGTTATTCTCCTTTGTTTTTATCTTCGTCTTCGTCTTTTTCAAACAAGCGTTGAAATGCTTTTAAAATCGGCTGAAAAAGAGTAACATTTCCTTTTAACTTGCGGTAATTTTCAATAAGGGATTGAAATGTGAATGCGATGTATCCAAGGTAAATTGAATACAAGAATGCGAAGCCCGTCTTCTCAGGCAGTAGGACAGACATCGGGATAAGAATCATCAGCAAAAGGACCCCTAAAATTTTGCGAAGGAGTCCATTAATGCCGATTTTGCTCTTATACTCGATGTCAGGGTTTGCGATAGCAGCAATCGTTCCAGTCAAGAAATCAATGATTTCCATCGAAACAATCAAAGCTAGAGCGTACAAGACCAATCCGTCTTCGGTCTGGACGACGCTTCGAAAGAAATTGAAAAATTCGATTTGCATACAACCCCCTTACTCAATCCGTGGCATTACGATGGTCAGAATACCCTTCTGCAACATCTCAGCAAGAGGTTGTTCTTTGTAAGTATAGCCCTCTGATTCCTGCATCTGGAATTTCAAGATTGTTTGTGTTTCTTTTGGCCATTTTGGATTCGTATCGTACGGATAAGGCATTGATACAATATCGCCGTTCACATAGCGACGGTCTTTAACAAGTGGCTTGATGAACTGCGCAACCTTGCTGTAAGTGTTCGTTGGCATGCCACCATTCTGTCCAATTGCAAGTGCGATGAGGACCTCAGTAATCGCTGATACGCTATCGATGTTCTCTTTGTTCACAGTCAAGTCTGTATTTGTTTTCGCAAGAGTCTGTACTGCTTGTTTAATCTCAGCTTGAGCCTTCACGATTGCGGAGCCTGGGTCTAGTTCAGACTTGAGAACATCCAACACCGCTTGAATCAAGACATCCTCTTGTTCATTCGTGCGATCTCCTTCGAGTTCACGCATGTTCGTACTGTAACGGGTGCCTTCTTCTAAACGGATTTCAACCACGGTCTTGATATTATCACCCAAACCTCTCGTATAAGGCTTGCCTACGAGTTCGTAATTATTGATTGCCATTTGTCATTTTTCCTTTCACTTCTTCGAATTTCGCTTTGAGCTCTTCGTCAGATTCGATGATTTGCTTCATCTGCTCAAGTTCCATAGCGGTTACTGTGTATAGTGCTTCTAACGTAGCTGATTGAACAGCCGCTTTGCCGGCATTTTCACCAAGCGAGTTAATCGCTAGTCTGCTGATTTGTTGGTCTTTTTCATTCATGCTGTTTTCTCCAATTTTTCTATTTTGTGATTAAGTTCTTGAATGGCCTTAATGAGATAAGGCACAAGTTCAAATGTTCGATATGAGTATGCTCCGTCTGGATTCTCGTAGAAAGCTTCAGGAACATATTTTTGGACATCTTGCGCCATGATACCACAAGAGATATCTTCAATTTTGCCATCGTATTCTTTGCGGTAGCTATACGTCTTGAGTTGCTCGATAACATCAAGGCCTGAGACTGCACTATCTTGGATATTGTGTTTATATCGACGGTCAGATACGTCTTTATTCATCGGTATCCAGTCGTAACCTCCGCCAGAATAGTAAAGATATAAGTGACCGCCATTTGGATCAATGCTTGAGTATTTTGGTGATGAAATCCAGTAACCAGATTTTCCAGAATCCTCATTTTTATAGAAAATATTACCGGTTACTTTTAGATTTCCGTAAATAATGGGAGTATTCCAAAAATACGCCCGATTGTAACAGAACATTTCGCCAGAACGTTTTACGTACCAAGCATATTTGCCAGGTTTTCCCCAATCTTCACCCCAGTTGACCCATAATGCCGTTTGCGACCATTGACCATAGCCATTACTCATACCAACAGAGAATTGATCTCTACCCGTCAACCAGTATACAGACGCATCTTTTTCATGTGTACCAAGCTGGAATCCACCGATAAACCCTTTATACCCTTCGAGCAAGGTAGCAGATACTACTACTGACCGCAACTTGTTGATGAAAGCTTCTTTAGCAGCAAGCGTATCCGTGAAGATGTCACTTGAAACGAACAACCGAGCCATTGCTTTGTCCATAATCAGCATATCAGCTGTGATAGTCTTTGAACCAATAACCTCAGCGTTCAGTTTCGCAAAATTACCCTCACCGACAAATAATCGTTTGAAATATCCATCAATTGCAGTGAGTTCATCAAGTAAGGTCTTGCCCTTGAGCCTAATTTTCTCGGCTTCAATCAGAATTTGATTGTTCGTTGCATTGATTTGTGAAATGATTGAACCTGCGCTAGTCAAGTTCTTGACAGACCACGAACCATCAAGTTGATTTTGAATAGTACGAACAGCTTCATCCGTTTCCATAGTCGCGTCTTCAGGAGCTGGTTGCCATTTGCGGTCAGTCGTGCCTTCGTAGAAATCAAGTTCTGTCATGAACAATCCGCCCCATTTGTTAGGATTGTTACGGTCGTACTCGAATTGCAGATAACATTCATCAAATTCACCGACGTTAAAAGTAATGGATTTTTTGACCGCTTTCATATTATCAAAAACGGGTCCATTAACCCATTTAGGCTGACCGTTAAATATCAGCAATCTCTGTTGATAATCAAGATTTGAATCTTTCACACGTTTACTAATATAGACCTTGAAATATTTTGAGTTATTGTCGAAACCTAAAATGTTCAACGTATAATCAGTATTTCGCTTGACAATGAAACGTGGACTTTTAACGACTGCCCCTGGTCGCAATTCAAACATGCGTTTTTGACCATTGAAGTAGTAAGTATGAGCTGTAAAACTCAAACGACCATTCCCTTCTGTCCAATATTTCAGACCGTAGTCCGCTCTCGAATTTCGGAGCATATTCGGACCGCCAACATTGGCATACTTGCCGACTTCAACCTGAAACAACTGATTCGTCAAAGTCATGCGAGCGACCTTCTCAGCAATGTCAGATTCACTACTACCAATAATGCGCTCATAGAGCTTACTAGTCTCTTGCACTCGTTGAAAGTCGAGCAAGTTAGCCTTATTATCAAGTTGAGATGTAATGCTATCAAATCGCTGTATAAAGCCCTCTGCGGTCTTTTGGAATTCCGTTCTAGTCGCTAAGATATCGTCCTTCGTATCAGAGCCTAGCTTCGTGAATGACTCTGTCAGACCTTTGATGTCCTCTTTAGTTGATCTACGAAACTCAGCATGGTCAAGTCTGAACTTCCTGAAGTTTTTATCCAGATTGTTTGTAAAATCTGTTTCTGCCTTAAATAAGTCATTGAACGACTCTTTCGCCTTCTCAATACCTTCTTTTGCTTGCTCGCTGATACGCTTGGCTTCTTCAGCAAGTGAGGTACTAGCGCCCGCTTTCGTTAAGGCTTCATCAGCCCTGCGCTTGGCTTCTTGCAATGGACCGTTATCAAAGCTGTCGAAACGCTGATTGATAGTGTCAGACAGTTCTTGCTTGACTTCTTCGGCTCTGGCTTTGGCCAATTCAATACCGTCAGAAATTTCCTGTCTGAGCAATCCAGCCTTATGATCGAAGTCTAAGTCAGCATTTTGAATAGCCTTTTCAAGGGCAATTTCTTGTGCGGTTCCTGTCACACCAAGGATTGCATCAGCTGCGCTAGATAAGCCACCAGAAGCTCTAGAACCACCAGTTCCTGCCTTATCATCAAAAGTCAGAGAGATGTATTCTTCCTTCAAAGCGTCGAACTCATAAGCAATAGCTTTCTTGAATGCATCGACATTGTGTTTCCAGCTCTTGAGGTTGACCGTATCCCCCATGTGAACAACTTGCCCATCAAGTTCATAGGCTTCAATCTTGATAGCATCGGAAACCTTGTCAATGCCCTCATTTGAGAACTTAGCCTGTGCCCACTTCTGCAACTCTTCAACAGTTTTAGCATTGTTGTTCTCATACTCTTTTTCATTGATATAAGGGTATGAGTTGATAAGAGGACTATCAACAGTCACTCTGATAGTCGTTTCTTTTTCAGCGCCTTCAGGTTTAAAAGTCGACTTTGCGTGAATTCTTGTGACAACATTCTGACTGTTTTTTGTGCGTTGGTAGTCCTTCAGATTTTTGTGCGTTGTAATAACAACACCACGATTCTCGCCACGACTCTTCTTGACAGTCATCGCAAAGTTATCACGAACCAGCTCACCTTCCCACGTCCCGACGATACTATGCTTGCCATCAAGCAATACAGAGTACAGAGTTTCTGTTTCAGTCGTATTGAAGGTCCTACGGTCTTGGATATCGCTATTGAAAGAAAAATCTCCCAAAGCGGTTTTGGTATTTTGAACCATGCGAGAAAGGGCCATGCTACAGCTCTGACTAGTCACACTCACTGGTGTGATAGAACGTTGCATCACATCGTCTGAAATGTGATAGGCTGTGATTTCCAGATGATCATTGTGTTCAACAGGTTTCTTAATGCGAAATAGCTGCGCACCAAGAACAGGAGTCGGCGCTTTTATCAACATATCTTCTTGGATGAGCTGATAAATACCAGAATCAGAAATAGGATATTTCACAGTTAGGGTGAAATCGCCATTCATAGTTTCTTTCACAATCGCCGAAGTCGCTTCATGAAGTGGCTCCCCGTTCCATCGAACAGTTCTCAAATCTTTATTAAGTAGATAAAGCAATTATGCCCACCCCCAAACCGTCTCGATTTCAAGCGATTGAATACCTTGACCTAGAACAACCCCAACATTCTTCACTTTCGCTGGATCAACTGTGATAAAATCTCCTGACCATTTCACTGGCTTCCCTGTTGTCGTTTTAAAACTTGGATTGTCAGGATTATTGACCATCACAAGCGATTCTGATAGCTTTTCAAGCCTAATGACCTGACCAGCGATTGTAAACGAAGTCTCAGAAGCGCTCTGACCAACGATTGTGATTTTAGGAAAGGCAAGAGCAGAACCTTGAACGGTCAAGGTCCCACTTCTTGTCAATCTCTGTGTATCGGTGCCTTTAAAGTATTTTGTAGGGTGGCAAGTGAAAGTTGCTTTAGTCATATAAAGACCAGGTTGCACTTCTTCAAGGTCGCTCACATTGGCCTTATAGCACCAAAGACGAGTTGTTTTGACTCGCTCACTTTCTAACCAGAACTTCTCACGGATGAACAGACTCATAAATTGGTTCATCTGTTCTTCAGTAGGTTTGACCAAGTAAATCGTATAGTTTTTCTTGACCAATTCCCTATGTTTGTTCGTCTGAACGATTGCTCCACTGATACCACCATGCTCCAAAAGGGCTGTCTTGCTCTCTCCTAGAGCAATTGAAGGAGAATCATGGACAATGACTTTAAACGGAAAAGACGATGTTCTCACACCGTCAATCACAAGCTCATTATGCTTTATCATGTAAACCCTCCTCTCAATTGTGTCTTACGTTGCAACTCGTCAGCAATCCTCTGCGCTACCTCATCAGCAATACGAATGATGTCAGCTTCTTCTCTGATAGTATTACCACTAATGGTAATGTTTATGGTTGGTGAAGTTCCGCCCATAGTCTGAGCGATGCCTCGACCGATAGCACCAAGTGTTTTGTCATTAAGTGGTAATACTGCCTCATTCCCAGCTTCACCACCAACCATAAGGTTATTGCCATTCATTCCAAAAATGGTTGGTTTCGTCATGATACCGCCCTTGGCATACCATTCAATGCTGATGCTTGGCACCCCTTGGCTCAACCAATCTAATGGGTTGGCCGAACCACTTACAGAGAAGTGAGGTAGTGGGATGTGTGGCCAACTAATGCTGAAGTTGAACAATCCTTTGATGGTATTGATAGCCGTACTGACAAGGTCTTTCGCCCCGTTGATAGCACTACCAATAGAATTTTTAATCCCGTTCCACACACTTGATACTGTGCTTGAAATGCCATTTAATACGCTTGATACTGTTCCTGAAATACCATTCCACACGCTTGATACTGTGCTTGAAATAGCATTCAAGGTATTTGATATAAATGACTGTATCGCTGAAAAGATAGTTTGAGCCACGCTTTGGATTCCTTGCCATACAGTAGAGAATACTCCCTTGATGCTTTCCCAAGCCCCTGACCAGTCACCAGTGATAATTTGCATGACCGTTTGGATAATGCCAAGAACCACGTTTATCGCAGTATCAACAACTGTCTTGATAATTTCCCAAGCGGTCGTGATGACAAGTTGAATATTATCCCAAGTGGCTTGAATGAGTGGCCCTAGATAGGTCATGACTGTGTCTATAACAGCTGAAATAGCATTCCAAACAGTCTCAGCACTTGCTCTGATAAGTTCCTGATTCTCCGTCCACCAAGTAACAACTGTCCCGAAAATACTCATTACAAAATCAGAAATCTCTGACACAACCGCGTTGATGACCTCAAGAATCGCATTCCAGACAGTTGTTACAGCTTCTCTGAATCCTTCGTTTGTCTCCCAGAGGTATTTTAAAACGATTATTACTCCTGCAACCGCAGCAGCAATCGCTAAAGCTGTTCCAATAATTGGAAGAGCAGCTGTAATCATTGCACCAATCGAAATTTCTAAAGCAGTTGCGGCCGCTTGTAGTGTTAAAAATATAGGGACAATTACACCTACAATAGCCACCACAGTACCCATAATAACCACAAATTCTTTAATCGGACCAGGTAAACCACTAAACCATTCCGCAAGATCTTTAACGATATTTCCTAACATTTCAAAAACAGGGGCAAGGACTTCAGCGATTGCAGCCCCCAACTCTGACATGGCCAAAGTAACTGAATTCTGAGCTGTCTTGAATTTATCTATTGGATCTAATGTGTCTTCAAAAGTAGTGCTAACTGTGCCAGCGGCATTCTCAGCTGTCCCAGCAAAGAGTGTGAAATCAAAAGTCCCGCGTTTAATAGCATCAATCATTTGTGGTGCTTTTTTTGCTCCAAAAATCTCCATAGCGAGACCCATTGCTTCTGTTTCTTTGCTCGTATTTTTTATTTTTTCAATGGTTTCTATAAGGCCTTGTTTTAAAGTCTTGCCTTCTTTTGCATAGGTTCCAGCAGCTTTAGTCATTCCTGATAGAGCAGCAGAAGCATCTATCCCGCTAGCTTCAAAATTTCCTAAAAGAGCTACCCCTTCATCAAAAGATAAACCAAGCATTTTAATTTGAGGTGCACCGTCAATCGCTTTTTTCATTAAGTCATCAACAGATACTCCTGTCAACTGTGCGATGTAAGTCGTTGAATCGAGTACTGTCCCCAAGTCTCTAGTAGACAATTCATAAGCTTCCAATGCCTTGCTTGCTGAAATTGTTGAATTGGTAATGTCCGTTCCATTGATTTCAGCAAATTTTATCATCTCCACAGACACATCTTTGAGCGCATCGCCGGTCAATCCAAATTGTGTATTGACCTCCCCAACCGCTTCGCCAGCTTTACTGAAGTCTGTTGGAATTGTTGTTGCGATACCTGAAGCAATATCTTGCATTTCTTTCAAGCCATCGCCAGTCGCACCAGTTTTTGTGACGATGGTATCCATACCCTCATCCACTTGTCGAAAGGCTTCAAGGGCACTCTTTCCGAAATCAACTAACTTTTGACTGATGTCGGATAGTTTTTCAGAAAATTGATTGAGCAATTCAGCTTTTAAGAGATTGTTTGTCTCGCTTAAGGTTCCGCTCGCTTGTTTCCCAGCGCTTCCAAGATTACTCATCTCTTGAGAGAGATTCGAGTAAGCTGTTTTAGCTTGATTCAACTGCGTTTCCATCTTATTGGCTTCAGCTGAATTTTCACCATACTCTTGCTTTGTAAGAGCTAGTTGTTTTTCTAGATTTTCAATCTGCCGAGCAACAATATCAGATTGAGCTCCAATTCTTTTCTCAGCAAGCGCCAACTTGTCAGCTTCACTTGCATTAGCTCCTAGCTGACTTTCTTGCAATTTGAATGAACTGACTACTTTTTCATTCTCGCTAGCCAGTTGCTTCTGCTCATTTTGCAATTCTTTTAATTGGTTCTTGTTGTTCTGAGTAGCACTCCCATTCTCAGCAAGTGCCTGGTTGACATTAGCAAGTTTGCCTTCGTAACCTTTAAGGATATTCTTGGTAGTTTCAACTTCACGTTGAAAAGCTCGGTACTGATCAGCACCGATATCACCATTTTTGAACTGCTGTTCTACCTGAGACTGAGCTTGTCTCAAAGTTTCTAGCTTCTCCTTGGTCGTCGCAACTTGCTTTTGCAAGACTTCTTGCTTCTGAGTCAGAAGCGTCACATTCCCTGTATCAAACTTTAAGGCCTTGTCAATCTGTTTCAACTCCTGACTTGCATCAGTAGCAGCCTTATTGACATTTTTCAGGGCCTTTTGTAAGGGCTGAGTGTCGCCATCGATTTCAATTTTGATACCTTTGATATTTCCTGCCATATTTCCTCCTTTCACAAAAAATAGAAAAGCGCTGAGAGAACTTCTACGACTGATAATGCAGTTAGGACAATGAACTTGACCTCAGAATTACTATCTCAGCACTCATTTTTTCTTTAAAAACTGTCAAAATCAGCTTGCGTGGCCTTCCGTTCCCCACCTTTGTCCTCGCTCCGTAAATTCACATAATCCGTCTGATAATCTAGAGCCATTCCGATTGATATGTGCTTTAGATCATCAATAGACAGACCAGTTTCTTTACAGCAGGATAAGTAGGACTCTACTGTAAAGATTTCTTCGCTAGCTGATTCTGATTCATCTGGTGCTTTTTTGTCGTCATGCTCGCATTCAGCATTTCCATCAACACAGGACCAACTTCCTGAATAGGAAAGACTTCCATTTCCATGAAAAATTGTTCATAAGGCTTGATGTGAGGATTTGCAGATTTAGCAAAGGTCCAAAAAAGACGGTTGAAAAAGGTCATGTCAAAATCTGATAACATCGAAACGTCAATATCAGTTGCCGTCAACTCTTTATCATTTTCCAGCTTGTTCAATTCATTCATGAATGATTGATTTTTCAACATTGAGAACAAATCTTGAAAATAATCTTTCCCAAATTGTTGCTTGTAGGCGATAGGAGTATAGCCATTAGTGCCCAACTCATACTCCTGATCACCAACCAAAACGATTTTACGCATAGATTTTCTCCTTAAGCTGCCACCGCAGTAGGTTCATACACTTTCTTAAACCAGTTGTCATAAATTTCCTTATTATCAGCTGATGTGATAGAACGTTTAACAACTGAATCCAGAGGACGAGGACTTGCTTTAAAGCCAAGTTCACGCTCGTTGACGTTTGTACCATTTTTGGTTTTTGAACCATTGCCTGGACGGCTCGCTGAACAGTAGTAAAGGACGTGACGTGTTTTATTCTTGTCCCCTGAAAATTCAAACATCAAGGCAAATGATGTGAATTCTGCATCAGCTTTTTCAGTCAAAACACCCGTCTGAGCATCTTTGATTTCACCCAAAATCTTAGTCGCAAACATTTCAATAATGTGAGAGATTTTGAATTTCCCTTCATACCCTTCGTTTGAGTTCATGAAGTGATAATCGATATCGTCTGCTTTGATTGGTGTTGATTCACCCTTTGGATCCAATGTCAATTCCATTGCTCCAGGAAAGCGGAAAATTTCATCGTAAGCAATCACTCCATCTGCACCAATTGATTTGATTGGCGCAACGTGAACATTTTTTAAACCAAAGGTTACTTTATTTTCTTGAGTCATGTCATTCCTCCTTAGTATAGATAGACTGTATAAGACTTGACATATAGTCTTTCAGTCTCGATAAATGTTTCTTCTTGAACATCGAAAAAGAGCTCGTGGGTTGTCCACAGCTCTTCCAGACGTTCTTCCAAATCTTCATCCTTACTCTCAAAAGCCATCTCAACTGTCACGCTCTTAATCTGATGATTAACCGTATTGTCAGCTGCATTGATGGCTGGACTCGATTCATAATAGACCAGGTAAGGTAAGTCAGGAGCGTTCCCAATTTTAAACGCTCGATAAGTGACAGGCAAGTTTGCCTGTTCCAAAATAGCAGCAAAGTCTGATAGCTTCATTTCCCAATCTCCTTGATACGCTTCTCAAAGTTCTGAATTGCTTTTTCTTCAGCTGGCTTGATGTGAACGATACCAGCGACACGGCCACCATTTCTTGAAAGGTGCCCGTTTTCAAGTATGTGAGTAAGACTTGCGACTGCGTTGAACACAACAAAAGAGCCATTGGCTAACTTCTTCTTTTTCCAACTTCTACGATACTTTCCGTACCGTTTCGGACTTGTCTCTTTCAACTCATCCACAGTCTCATCAGCCACTTGCTCTGCAATCTTATCCACTTCTTCAGTAACCTCATCAGAGTAAGCTGCAAGCTCTTTCGCTATCAAATCAGCAAGGTCATTACTCATTTCAAGACCTCTGACAAAGTCAACTCTAAAATTTCAGAATCGATAGGATAGGTTTTCAAGATACGATATTGCTTGCCTTCAAATTTCGCAAACTCCTGATTCTCATACTCAAAATTTCGAATCTCAACGACCAAGCTTGGTTTTAGACCTGCCTGATTTGCTTGATAAAATTCAGAGCGAGTAACCTTCTTTTTACGACACAAGAGAGTAACTTTAACATCTTCAGAGATTGGTTGTAGTAACTTGTCCTTACCTGTGACTTTTTTAGAGATCAGCGTGATTTCATGATTCCACATTCTTGACCTCTTTCTTTGATGCTATCTGTAAATTATGCAGTCGCCACTGAAGGTGACGTGGCATATCCACCCCACCCTCATAGCGATAAGCAGCATAGTCAACGATAAACATTTCATGGTCAGTACGCTCACCAACAAGCTCGATACCGAGATTATCGGTCAATTCAGTGATGACACTTGAAATGATTTTTTCTAACGGCTTGTCTCTCAAGTTAGTTGAAATACCCAGCTTGAGTTTCAGCAATTTCAAAAGCTGACCTTCGTCCATGTTTACTCCTCAACTTCCTTAGTAGGCTCTTCAGTAGTTTCCTCAACTGTTTCTTCCTGCTCAACTACGGGCTCTTCCTTTACTTCTTTTGTTTCAGGAGCTGGTTTCTTAGGTTCATCCTCTCCAAAAACCTCAAGGAAGATAGAGCCAGCAGTGTTGGCGCCAGTCAAAAGGCCGTTGGTAAAGCTATCTGTGGGCTTATATCCCTCACGAGGAAAGATATCGCCAACAGCATAGTCATGTTTTTCAGAATCAACCAAGTCCTTGAAAGGACGAATTACTTTATAGCTCATACGCTACCTCCTTAAGCTACAACATCAGTGTAGGTTCCGAAGAATCCAGCTTCTTCATTTACTTTCTTAATATCCAAACGGATAAAAAGCCCAAGCAATTGTCCGTAAATATCATTGTTCACCCATTTAACGGATACTTGAGCACGGTCAAACTCTTTGACGAACTCGGCGACATCTCCGATGAAGAATTTCATGTCTCCTTCGTTTCCGAACACTGTGTCATCTACTTTGTAGATTGTTTTCCCACCAAATGAGTAGCCAGTAGGTGAAGCCACATCAGTTTGAAGCATGTAGCGCCCATCTTTGTCCTTCACCTTGTCAAGCGCAGCAAACATTGACTTAGTTACAACGATGCTTGCTTTATAAATTGATTTAAGCTTCTTGTTGTAGATATCTTTAATACCATCAAATCCAGCCGCATCTGCTTGGGTAGCTGTTTTAAGGACAGCTGTAACTAATGACAATTCAGTGTTTTCACCTTGATTGAACACTTCGTCTTCAACAATGGACATGATGTCATAGTCTGCGTCGTCAATCATTTCTTGTGACACAGGGATATATCCACGGTAAGTCTTGATTGAATAATCAATCTCGCTGATTGCTGGTTTTCCGAGTTCTGGATTTGATTTCAATTCATCTGTTGAAACCATTACACCATCCGTTTTCTTGATAACTGGATATTTACCAGATCCACTGTTAACTTTCACACGTTCCACAAGATCCAAAAGTGGATTACGTGTTTTGTTAACAAAATGAGGTTTCAAAACTTCAGTAGGGATTAAAGCTGCGCTTCCTGAATCAGTAGTTTTCAAGCCTACGATGTCGCGAGTTTGACCAGTACGAATGTATTTAGCGATTGCATCACGTTGTTCCAATTTCTGTCCTCCACGTTTTTCTTGACTTGGGTAAGTCGGTGCTTTGCGATTCAATTCTTCAACTTGATTTTGCAAATCTTCAATTTCTTTTTCAAGTTGTTCTTTTTCTGCCAATTTATCTTCCAATTCTTTTTTGATATCTTCCAGCTTCTTTTCAACTGCTGAAACTTCTTCATCATTTCCAGCTTGATCCAATTTCTTCGCTTCAAGTTCAGAACGCTTGTTCAATTCTTTGATTGATTCTTCAAGTTCCACCACTTTTTCTGCTTTGTTGCGCATACGAGCGCCTAAAATCAATGATTTGTGCATATGTTAAATTTCTCCTTAATTTCTTTCTTGCGCTTGTCCAGCGCTTCACGATTAGCACGCTGTTGACTTTCAAAGTCTTTCTGTCGTGCAGCGATTTCCGTTTGTGGATAGGCTGGGAAAGTACATGGACTCACTTCAAAGATTTCTAATTCTAAGATAGTGTCCAGGTACGAACCATCTGCTTGCTCTTCCGTATTGATTTTGATTGGGATGAAACCAAAGCTACATCCAATCACATCACCACGCTGAACACGAGCATAGGCCCCAACAGCTTGCGGATCATCTTTGTTGATGATGATATCACCGTAAAGTCCAATTTCATCAACTCCCAAAATGACCGTTCCATTACCAGTCCGACCAAGCACCAAACTATCATCATGGTTAAATAATGCCCTGATGTCGGCTCCTTTGATGGCTTTTTCAACACCCTCACGTTTGATTACCTCAAAGTAACCCGGCCATAATTCAGTAACTTCATCGAACTTGATAAAGTACCCGCTCAAAATCAAATCACCAGTGTCACTTTCTTCTCGTGTCTTGAACTGAGCAGTACGATAACTATTCCGTTTGTTCATTCTCTTCCTCACCTCCTTTCAACTTCTTCTGGTCCCCAAGTCTGTCTTGTGGGATATAGTTCTCAAGAGCAAGGAGCTCATCCATATCAGGATCTGGTGGCATCCCAAGCCAATCCCTCCACTCGTTTCGACGCATTGCCATACTTTTAGTCATCTGTTCAGCAACTGAAGATAACTCTGTAATGTCATACGAATATAGCGAGCGAGCATTAAGTTTGAAATACCGATTATTTGAAACGAGTAAGTCTCTTGTTAAGGTCTGAGTGATTGTCGTAGCAATGCTCATGACCGTTGTATTTACAAAGTTGTTGTATTCTTCTTTGTAAAAGTTACCAACTCCCAAAATAAAAGCTGGCACTCCCAAAAGCCCAGCAACTGTTTTCTTGTCAATTTCAACAGATTCATTGATAGCAATGTCTTTCAGACTGAGTGGCTTGACCTGTTCGACACTCAACAAAGCATCAGGAATAATCCATGGCTCACCAGCTTGACTCGTGCTAAGATATTTCTTAGCGACCTGGTCACGTCCCTCTTGTGTTCCTAATTCCGCACTTGAAGAATCAACCTTAACAATTAAGCTAGGAACGTTCTTGCCACTCATAAACCCTTTTTTAATTTGAGTTGCAAGGTTTAAATTCCTAACAATATCCCTCAGAGCAAGTCTGTAGCCAGTTCCTACAAATGGATTGTCTGGATCTGGGTTGATTACAAAGTGCACGATTTCGCTTGGGTTGTAGTCGATACCACGATAATTCACGATGTAACCAACATCATCACTTTTGAAAGAGACCTCACTCATTGTGAATGGTCTCAAGTTCAAAATATAATCATTCACAGGATCATACTCAACATGAAGAACTGAATTTCCGTCACCAAATAGCAACAGGTCACGCACAATCTTGAAAATCCAAGTTTTGCGAGTCATATTGTCGCATGGGTTTACGTCAATCTTGCGAGCCAGTCCGTCTTTTATTCTGATATCACCTTTGTCGGTATTCTCCATCAAATGAATGGTCATATTTGATACCATGTCAGCAATCTTATTGACCGCAGCAATCACATCAGGATTGCGGGCCAAAGGCACATAGCTATCACCGTCGATATAAAGACCAAAATCTGAATGAGTGATAACATTCGTTCCACTTCGACTCTTACCACGTTTCAAAAACCTATCTAAAAGCCCCATCTTTACTCACCTCCTTTCTAGCGAAAATTATTTTGAAAAAGTGAATCAAAGTGTTTGTTTCTTACGATATTCTGACTGACATCAACTATTTGTTTATCCCAGTTAACTGTTTCAGCCCTCAAATCTTTCGTATAGCTTTGACGAACGACTACTTCTTCCCCGTTTAAAATTACTTTAACTCGCCCTTTATTAATTAGCACATTAATTTCATGTTCTGATAAAACTATTTCATTCATAATTCACCTAATCAAAGAAGCTCATGACATTCTGATTCTTGCCAAGGTTAGCAAGAGCCTGAATACAAGCAAAAACGCTGGCATCGAACAAGTCAATTCTTGCAGTACCACCGTCACCGTCTAATTTCTCATATTGCACAGCATCATCCACCTTTTCAATCGCTCTAACATTGCTCACACAGTATTCGTAAGCGTCAGAATGAAGATAGTAAAACTCTTTATTCTTAACTTTGAACTCAATCCGTCTGAATCCCTCTGATTTCAGATAAAAAAGCTGAGGTTGGTCAATCATCTTAAACCGAGCTTGTTTCATCTTCGTCAGAAACTCACGTCCAAACTTCCTATCCATTCCGACAGCAGCAATCTTGAACCCTTTCTCCCTCATCTTGATGAACCATTTAACAATATCATCATAGAGAACGGTCGGAGTATTGCTCATCGTCAGCCAACCATCAGACTGCCAGCCAAAAAGTGGAATGCCATCGTCATTAGCTTTCTTTTGAGCATTGACACGAGGAAAGAAAGCGTGTGTGATACAAATATCAACGTCTTTCTCGCCATCATGATAGACACCATAAAGGGCGGCTGCGGTCAAGTCATGCAATCTTGACAAGTCAGCTCCACCATACCACTGGATAGGCAAGCGTGCCAGTTCTTCCAAGGTCCAATCATAACGACTGTCTGAAGCAATAAATTCATCAGGATTGAAATAAGCGTTCATTGAGTTTGTAAAGACATTCAAAGTCTTGTTGAAGAACTCATTCCTAGTCTGTGGATCATTCATAGCCTGCTCAGCTTCTTCTCTCAGGGCTTTGAGCGATACCGTCACACCCCACGATGGGTTGGCTTTCTTAAGCACATTCTCGTCTAGGTAATCGCCCACATCTCCATCTGTTGACTGGTCAGCTTTGCAGATAAACATGAACAAGGAATCATCCTTGACCAATTGCTTAAGGACCTTTTGACAATATTTCAGACGGTTAGCAAGGAAACCAGTAGGAATATCACCAGCCGTAGAGATAACAAAAAGCATACTGTTTCGGTATGCTGACATTGTTTTCTTCATAAGACCGTACTTCTTGCTGTTTCTCATCGTGTGAGCTTCGTCTAGGATAATTACGTTACCGTTCAATGAGTCCAAACGACTTTCATCGTTGGCCAGTGCCTGGATAAAGAAAGAACCCTCAATACCAAAATTAGCAGTGATTGAGTGTTCCTGGTTGTTATCCTTAATACGAATGTTCTTGTCATTCCATCGCTCTACATTGAATTTTAAGAATCCAAAGGCTTCCATAGCTTGCTTGACCGAGTTGGCCACGATGTAGCATTTTGAACCGCTATCCGTGTCTAATATCTGATAAGCAAGTGCGATTGCAGCAGTAAATGAGGTCTTCCCATTCTTCCGAGCAAGCATGATAAGCGCTTCTTTGAACCTGCGCTCGTTTGACCCCTTGTAGTAGAATCCAAATAGATTAACAACCACAAAGTGTTGCCAGGGTTGCAAGAGTAATGGCTTGTTACGGATAGACACCGCAAACATATCATCACCCTGCTGATGGACTATCGTATTCTCGATGAAGTGAACAACGAAATCAACGATTTCCTCATCCATTTCAAACTCAGGATTTTCAAGATCACGCAAGAAACGTTCAGCTGCAAGAATGTTTTCCTCGCAATGTTCCTCTCTGTGAGAAATGACGTGCCGAGCATACTCTTTCGCTTTATCAAGATTACCCATTGCCAGTCACTCGCTTCTTCTTGATTTCGTTCTTGAACTTCAGGACCTCAGTAAGAACTGACTCACCCTCTTGTTCTACTACCTCACCAAGAGACTTAGGATTCATCATCAACTGATTAGAGTAGCTGAGGATGTCTTTCCTCAAAATTTCCATCGCTGTCAAGATTGGAACTTTGCGCTCATTTTCAGCACCAGCCTTATTGACGTAGGTGTCTGTTACTGGATAACCCATGTCAGCATAATCTTGAGCAAGTTTCTGATACTGATAGAGCATGCCTGCAAAAATATCAATGATCATCTCAAATTCTTTTCGATAAGTGCCCAAGTCTTTCATCTGCTTGACTACTTTTGACTTAATCGACTTTGCTGTAATTGGTTTAGCCAAAAACTACCTCCTTTCGTCAAAATCGCTTAGTTTTTACCCCCTTTTTGTTTGAAGGCCCCCGACTTGGAAAAAGTTCCCTTCACCGGTACCCTACTGGCCAAAATGATTTTTCAAAAAGAGGGGGGACTAAAAATTTTCATTTTTCATTTTTGAAAAAATTTAAAAATTCTTTTTTTCTTTTTTTCTGCCAGTACAGTCCTTGATTGATTACTCTATCGTTCACTCTATCATGAAACGTATTGTGTTTCTTATTCGTCAATGGCAAACAATTCCATTCGACAAATTCAAGCTCGGGATATTCAGACACAGGAAAGATATGATGTACCATTTCTGCTTGAACAGAAATTCCGTATCGCAAACTTTCTTGACAAAGATAATCATACCTTCGCATTATCCTATCACGAAACTTCTCCCACTTCTTAGACTTCAAGGATTGTCTAATAGGTTTGTTGTACATAGCAAACCTCCTTTCTCAATACTAAAAGGGACAGGTCGGTGACCTATCCCTCCTCATACAAGAAAACCATGCTATCATAATAAACCTTTTTTTGTGAGACTTCAAGATGCCTTTTGTCTCATTTTATTTTGTTTATAAAATCATAAGCCAATACAAAAACAAATACAAGTGGTAAGAAAAGAAATATCAATCCATTCTCAACTAACTTTAATACATCACTTGTCCCCCAATCAAAAATAACGACTAAAAAAATTAAGGTTAAAAAATAGACAACTAGATATCCTAAAAATAATCCCAATGTTTCATCCTCCATCTATACTAATTTTATCCCTCACTTTCACATATCTTATATTTTGTTAAACTCACTCTAAATCTCAAACCCTTACTAATCATAGGTTTTAAAGCGTTTCATTTTTTCAGTTTATGCTTAACTCATTATGTGAAAGTAATATCTAAAAAATTAAATGACAAAGTTCCGTAAAGCATCATCAAGCTCTGCTTGTTCTATCCCTATGTATCTCAGGGTAATTGCAGGTGATGAGTGATTGAACATTTTCTGTAATGTCCCTACGTCCTTCGTCTTGTTGTAATATTTATATCCGAATGTCTTACGCATTGTATGTGTGCCAACATTATCAATGCCAAGTTCTTCAGCTGCCTCATGTATGATTTGATAGGCTCGCTCACGAGTGATTGCTTTATTCTGACCTTGCCTACTCTTGAATAAGAAATGATGAAATGGTTTGCCCTCGACATATCTCCTCATTTCTTTCTTGAGTTCTTTTGTCATCCGTCTTGTTATCTGCTTGCCAGTCTTCCGTTCTCTCAGTTTGATGTGCCAGCCTTGAACATCTTTAACTTTCAAGGTAAGTATATCTCCGACTCGCAATCCAGTATTCAGACCAGTGATGAATAGCATGTAGTACATCTCATTCCATTCTTTGAGATAATCTTTCATTGCCTGAATATCATCATTATCTTTTATCGGTGATACAAATTCCATATTCTACCTCCTTTCCACAAAACAAAAAGCCAGCATTTGCTGACTCTTGACGATACTTCTGTTGGACAACTTTTCTGACTAGAATTAAGGATGATTCCTAAAGTGTGATGTGTGTTTTTGTTTCAGAAGTTCATGCTATCATAATAGACCTTTTTTCGTGAGACTTCAAGATATCTTTTGTCTCAATCTTATTTACAACTCACCTTTCAGTATAGCGTACTGTTCTAAGATAATCCTCCTCCTTCTATAAATTGTGGCTTTGCTCATGAATTTCTGTTCAGCTATTTCTTCCCATCTCAGTTGAGGATATCTCCAGCGCAGATTAAAGATTTCCTTATCTTCATCAACTAGACTGATCAGGAGTTTGTTAATAATAGCTTTGAACCCTTCGAGAAATTTTAAGGTTGGATCATCTGCGATTCTGATTGCGATAGTTTCGGTAGGTTTGCTTATTCCTACGCTAGGACCACTCTGAGTATCTGGGTTTCGAGTTTCTAATTCTAGCCTTCTCAAATCTATTGTCCGTTGAACGTTTTGGAATTTAAAAAGTTCTCTGTCTAATGTTTTGAGGTCTTCGTCGCTCAATTTCTTCAAATCCTACCTCCTCGAAATCTTCGTGACTGCTTCCACTTGATAATCTTACCATCGTTATTGTTGTTGAAATAATTCGGCAATCTTGCTGTTGGACTCTCTTTGTAGACCACTTTTTCAACGACCTGGACTTCAGGCATCATTTCATCATCTATCCACCCAACAAGCCACGCAGGATTCACATCATAGGTTTTAGCAATCATTTCAATTTGCTTAATAGACGGGTATCCGCCGCGTTCATATAAATGAATTGTATTTTGGGAAACACCTGTATCTCTGGCCATATCTTTGACGGAAATACACAAGTCCTCTCTAAGTTCTTTTAGTCTTAGCCGCATCTTGCTCCCCACTTTCTAGTATTAGCTTTTATGAATGCAGCCTGCTCTTGCATCTGCTTCCATTCATAATCCATGATAATTTCAAGTTGATTATTACAAAGGCTTCTTAAGAAATCATTTTGAGCTTCTAGTTTCTCAATATCCTTATAGGCCCTTTTATACAGTTCATCTTCCAGAAATCTAATGCGCTCTGACATTGCTTCTTGAATGATGATGTAATTTGGTTTCTTGTACTCTGCCATTACAATATTACCTCATCTCCTATTTTAAGAGATTCATAGTTTGTTTGAGTAACTACAAACACTCCATAATTTTGTACAGTGATAGTGTACGTGTCACCAATCTTCTCCTTGTGGGTGACTCTGCCTTTAATTTCTGCGCCTGAGTTATCAGCTTTATAAACGATAATCGGGCGCTTTTCTTCTAGTTCTGCAATCCTGCACATCTGCCAAATATTCAATCCAGCGGACAATAACATCCATATTGCGATAAATCTTTTCAATTTTCATTCTCCTCCGCAGCATACTGCAACCACACTAGGCACTCGTATAGATCCCTTGCGTGTTTCTTGATATTGCTTAACTCATAACCGTTTAGGTCATCGGATATTTTTAAAATATCGATTTTTATATTTTCAATAGCTAGAATAAAATCCTTTGTACCTTTCAATCTATGACCTCATTAATCTCAATCCCCGGGCAAAAGAAAATCCAGCCGAAGTTTAGTTTTTCAAGTTGTTGTTGGGTAAAGTTTGTAGCTAGGCAGCCCATAGAGAAGAATAGTTTCTTATCCACAGCATTATAATATAGCGGTTGTTTTGTTTCTTTCATCACTACTGTATAACGCTTTTCATTCTCTACTGTGTAGCCAAACATCCAAGCAAGAGCAAAAATTTCTTGATTATCTGGATCATCCACCCAGCTATTAACTTTCTCTGGTGTGTATAAGAGAGCTCTAAGCAAGTTTTTTCCTTTCGCTTTGCACTCCTCAATCCAAACCGCCACAAACTGCGGTATCACTGGTTTATTCAATTCTTGCCGAATCTTATCAGCATCTTTCAATTGATTACCAACCCATGCTCCCTCAAACTTACCTTGCTCGTAGCCCTCACGATATTTCATTGAACCGTAGTCGTCCCCTAATTCTTTAAGGATATCATTAAGCCATCTAGTCTGTGTCGTCGGATCAAACCCTCTGATTCGACGAACGACATCTTTTAACTTGAATGGTAGCGGTTCTGGTTCGTCTAAAGTCCGTAAGTCTTTCAAAACCAAATCAACCGAGGTCATTTTTTTCTTGCTAGCTTTAAATTTTTCGTATCGCTCAATTAGTCCCTGAATGTTCATTAAAATTCCTCACTTTCAATTTTTCTGATATCAACAACCTCTTCAAGATATTCCTTTGAACACCAGTCATATTCAACGCATTGTCTAATAAATCTTTTTTTATAAAAACAATGCTCTATGTATGCGATTGGAAATAGCAAAGCGATGAAAGGTGAACAAATGATTAAAAATAAATAAATAGCAATTCCACAAACTTTTGAGTCTGCAATATATTCATAAAAATCTACTAAATCTTTTATTCTTTTAAAATGCCTGATAAAAATAATATAGTTTTTTCTTTTCATCCTTCACAACTCCTTAAAACGGCAACCCATCATCTGAAATATCCATTGGATCACTTGCTCCAAAACTTGGTGGCATCTGGTTTTCCATACTTGACTGGTTCGCAGAATTATCCTTCTTTTCAAGAGTTTGAAAACTTTCAGCTACAACTTCCGTCACATAGACACGTTGTCCTTGCTGATTATCATAGCTACGAGTCTGGATGCGACCTGTGATTCCTACAAGAGCACCTTTTTTAAGCCAATTTGCGAAATTTTCAGCCTGCTGGCGCCACATGATGCAACTGATAAAATCAGCTTCACGATCACCTGCCTGATTCTTAAAATTGCGATTCACTGCCAAACTGAATGTCGCAACTGCAACATTTGATGGTGTGTATCGTAACTCAGGGTCACGAGTCAAGCGACCTACTAACACAACATTATTGATCATCTTTCTTTTCCTTTCCTGTCACACATTCAACAACTGAGTAACCGATAAAAAAGCACAGAAAAGTTATTCCAAATTCTTTAATAAATTCAATCATTTTCTTCCCCTCCTTCATTTTCTAGAACGGCATCTTGTATGAAAGTATTACCAATTTCATAGTATTTGTATTCCTCGGCTGTCACTTCAAATGTTTCTTCAACGTGCTTATTTCCTACATGTCCAGAAACGACTAGAATATATCTTCTTTTGGTTCTAGTTGGTACCAGTACCGAGCTTTTTCCTGTCATGACAGGTATGAATGTTGTGTGAGGTTCATCAATGTACTTGTCTACAACCGTCCCACTCGAAATCTCGTGACATGCTACGAGGAAGGATGCGAATAAAACAAGACATAGGATTTTAAAGCATCTCATTCCTTATCCTCCATGCAAATAATTATGGCTTTGTTATCTTCTTTGCAGATAAAAATAAGAGCTTCGCCTTTTTTCAAGTTTTTTAAATCCTTTTTTGTGAGTTTCACTTTATGGGCTTCGTGGCTTTTCCCGTTTATTTCAATCATCTGGCAGATCCTCCTTAGATGAACAAACTAGCTAGCCAAAGAACAAATGCAAAATATATAATCTTTGAAATGGCCTGAGTAAGTTTTTTTGAAATTTCTTCATCACTATAGATTGTTGGATTTATGAAGGTTATTAAAGCATCTACTCCCAAAGCTTGCCAAAACGAAATCTTTGCGACAGGGAGGATTGTCGTTACAATCTCATTCCAACCAAATTGAACAATAAACGGTGAGGCAATTGTTACGAGTAATACCCCAATGATGATTCCTAGTCTTTTCATTTTATAAATCCTCCTCTTTCACAAACACCCCGTCGATCATCTTTCCTCTGCGGTCCTTGATAACTTCATAAGCTTCTTCTAAACAACTTTCAGCTGTAGTGCCATTGCAAAATGAAACCGTACTGATCACGCTATCAAGAAACATCAAATCTGTTTTGATTAAAGGAATTTGTGTTTCATTGTGACAGACATGAGCGTATAGCTTCTGAGCGATATTGCCCAAGCTGGAAACCATCAGCAGCAATTCAAGTTCCTGTTGATTTGCTGAAACCTGAGCACCGTTCTTAATCTGTTGATCAAGCCCAATCAAAACTACCTGGATGTCTCCAAGCGCATCGTAAATCAGTTCAGATTTATCCTTTGCGATACCCTCAAACAACTCTCCTGACTCCTCCATCAACTTCAAGAACTGTTTGACAGGATTTGCTTCATGTAAATTCCTGTCAACAAACCACTGTTGAACCTTTTCTTCCAAATTCATTTTTGTATTCATCTTATTTTTCCTCCGTTTTCTTCGTAATCAAGTAGTAGCAATCAGCTGCTCCGTAATCAATCCTGATGTTCTCACCACTCATGCTTTTCCGAAATCGTGGATGACTGATTGCTGAGTAACTAGCTTGATGTTTTTTTAATTCATTGATTGCGCTATGTATATGGTCGAAACTCCCGATAATTATCTTGCGGTGACCGTTGTAAATGAAATAGAGATTTAACATCAATACCTCCTAAAATTTCATAAAAGCCATCCAGTGAGTCGTCCCACGTTGCTGTCCAAAAAGTGGTTGATGCGGAACCAATTCTAAAATTTCCTTAACATTTACTTGAGCATCAGACCATTTAAAGATAAGTGTTCCACCTGTTTTCAAAACCCTAAAACATTCTTCAAAACCTTGCTGCAAGTCTAATCTCCAAGTCAACAAGTCTAGTTGACCATATTGCGCACGCATGAATGATTTCTGGCCAGCCCAGAGAAGGTGTGGCGGATCAAACACAACAAGATTAAATGTTTCGTCATCAAATGGCATATCTCGAAAATCTGCAACAATGTCTGGCTTAACATTTATTTTCTTTTTGTGAATTTCAAATTCTTCTTCACGTCTATCCATGTATGTTGTGTGTGGCTCTTGTTTATCAAACCAAAACATTCTGGACCCACAGCACGCATCTAGTATTCGTATATCTTTCATCCCTTCACCTGAATCACATAAAAATTCCCAAATGATCTAAGCGCCTTGGCAACCTGCATTGCGACCGCACGAGAGACAAACCGAATAGCTCACCTTTCTTCTGAAAACGAGATATCAATTCCAGTCACACCGATTGTGACAGCCCTCAAGTACGGTTTTTCTTCTTTTGTTCCGTGTTTCAAAATAAACATCAGTTTCTTCCTTTCTCTAGTTTTTCTAGCATTTCTTGTTTCTTCTTCTCAAGGTCCTTTTTGGTCTCATCACTAGTCTTATTGACATAGTCTGGTTGTGACCATTCAGGAACATTTGATTTCTGATTGCCTGGATGTTTGCTGATTTTATTTTCCTTGTAAGCTCGCTCACGTTCATCGACTGCTGCAATAGTCAAAACTCCATCGTTTTTCCAATTTGTCAAAATCGCTCTGATATAACTAAAGTTCCTTTTACCATTATCAGCAGCAAGACCAATTGCTTTCAGAACAACTTTTGCTTCCATCCCATCCAAAGTGATGAACTCTTTCAAGATTTCAAATTGAGTTCCATCCAACGGAGCGATACGAGATTGATATTCTTCGACGATGAGTTCGACTGGATTTTTATCTACATCTTTCTCTATCTCTGTATCTATATCTTTCTCTATATCTATATCTCCGTTACGCTTTGTTACATCGCCGTTACATTGTAACGCTAATTGGTTCTCTCGAAACTTGCGAACCCTTCTGGCACTTGCGGTTTCACTACCTACCATCTCAGGAACTTGCTCCAAAAAATAATCTCTGTCATTTTTTCTAGTCAGTAGGCCTTTACTTTCCAAAAAAAGCAAAGTAATTTTGATGTCTTCAACATTCTCATCAATCATAAGAGCAATTTCTTCAGCAAGATTGTCAGCGAGTCCATCGTAGTAGATACACCCTCCATCTTCCAAGCTGATCAACATCATTTTGAGATAGATAATAGTGTGTGTATCGCCACCAGCAATCTTCCGAAGCAATTTCATTTCTTTTGATTTGAAAAAATCCTGAGTGAGTTGAATCCAGTAGTATCGCTTGTTTTTAACAGCCATTGATACCCTCCATTTCTCTACTAATCCACAAATGTTTCTTTTCGAGTCGCGGGATCAATATCCACACGTCGACCTGTTTTAAAATCAATAAACCCTTTTTCAACTTGAGGCGTTTGAAATTGAATCTTCTTTTTCGATCTCATGGCCATTTTAAGCTTGATATTCATCATCAGCGATTCAATCAAGACTACTGATACTACTGTGCCTACTGCGATAATTTGTAAATTGTTCATGTTTTTTATCCTCTTTTTGTGCTATAATATAGTCAAATAATTTTGCTAAGACCTTGTCCAGAAGCCTTTTAGTAAAGTTATTATATTTGATTAGAGAGCCATTCTTTGATGGCTCTTTTTGACCATTTCTTACCAGGTAATTCCTTTGGAAATCCCTTTAAGTAACGATAATTATCTGAAAAGGTGGCATACTTAATTCCTAGAAATTCGCAGGTAGTGTTCACATCCATCAACTCTGGATAGTGATCACTATCTTTTTCGATTTCGACTAGCCTTGTGATTGTGTCCTTGATAATAGATTTAATCCATTCAGATAGTGAAAGTAGAACATTGTCCATCTTCTTCCCCTTTCTAGACGTCATCAAATGAGTTTAATTTCATGATTTTCATCTTAGTGTTTGTGCTTGGCTCCCACGTCATCCAGTAGGCCAAGGCTGCATCTGCAAACTTTTTTGGTAGCAAGTCATAGCGACTGATATTAAAATGATCCTTAAAATCAATCTCAGCTTGTCTAAATACCGACTGAGCAAAAATCTTATCCGCATAAGCTGGACTATCAATACCGCCAAGGCAAGCCACGACACGAGCCTTACGCTTCTTCAGGAGCGATTGAGCATAGCTCGGATGAATCGGTTGCTCACTCTTGAGATAGTCAATATCTTCCAACATGGTCGCCTGCTGTTCACGCAACTTCTTCTGGCCAGTAAACAGAGCGATGAAAGCATCTTCATCCAAGTCCTCTCGGATAAATCCGCCTTGTTTTCTAATAGCTGGCAAGACCTCTGATGTCACCCAACGCTTAAACTCTTTTGCTTGTGGAAGCTTACTTGAAAGAATGAGAGAATAGAGACCAGATTCGTTGATGATGATAGTGTTTTGTGTTCGACCTAAATTGTCGGTGAGTCCGTATTTCACGGAGTCATCTTCATCAACGTGCCGAGAAATTGCGTCCAGTGGTTTAGCGTATCCTAAGATATCTGCAACATCCTTACCGACAAACCAAGGCTCGTCATCAATTGTCAAAGTACGGACTTCCTGCCCGTGAAAATTAAAAATTTCGTTCATAATGTTCCTCTTCTTACTTTTCCTAGTGTTAAAATAGTTTCCCAAACATCTAGCCCCTCAAGACTATCGATCATCAGCTGACTAAGTTGGTGATTTCTCTTCTGCCAATTCAGTATTATTTTCACTTGCATGTATGGACCTCTCAGTGATTTCTCCAAGGGTTTTCAATACCCAAAATATCTACGACTTTTTCTTTCACATAATCACTTCCTTTGCCATACTTCAGCAGTTCTGAAATGACCGAAGGTGCGACGAATACTTGTTTTGCCAACTCGGCTTGAGTCATATCCAGCTCAATCAAACGAGTTTTGATTTTAGCCTTGATTATCTTTAGCTCTTTACTCATATTTTTCCTTTCTATATTTCTCTGCTTCTTTTGAAATTTTCAAAAGCATTGAAAGTCCCCCAACTACTCCATCTAGATACCCTCGCCCATAATCTGTCGCTAAGAGTTCCAATAATTCTTTCAGGTCTTCTTCGTTCATCCCTGACCTCCTTTTAAAAAATTATCTAAAAAGTTAGCGAATTTCTTGACAACTCTAGTCAAATGTTTTAAAATGAAAACATAGAGAAAAGACCTACTAAAAGTAAGGTTTACCTATAGAAAACGGACGCCAATCAGTTTACTAGGCTTTATTTTTTAGTTGTCTCATTCGCTAACTCTTTAGCTTACGATTATTATTTTAAAACATTTGACTAAAAATGTCAACCATTTTCTACAAATATTTTAAAATTATTTTTCGTTTGCTTAGAAAGGTTCTAAAAAAATGTTCGTAGCATTCGATAAAATAAAGGAATTAGCTGATAAACAGGGAATTTCTATAAATGTTTTGGAAGAAAAACTTGGTTATGGAACTAACACTTTATATCGATTAAAAAGAAGCAATCCGAGTTCAAAAGTTTTAAAAGAAATAGCTGATTACTTTAATGTAAGTGCAGACTATTTACTTGGTCGCACGGATAATCCTACTATTGCTGGTGATTCAAAAGAGTATAGATGGCAAGGGAAGACCCTAAATGTTGAAGAAATGGCATCGAATGTCATGATGTTTGGCGGTCGAGAATTAACAGATGAAAAGAAAAAAATCATCCAGTCTATCATTGAAGGTTATCTAAAAGAAGCTGGTGATTAGAGGTATTGCTTAGTGACTGAAAAAGAAATTATAAGTCATTTTCAGATTCGTATTATCGATTTTGATGGAGATTTGATGCCTGATGAACTTGGATTTTACGAAAAAGAAACCAATACAGCTTTCCTGTCGAGTAAACTCAGCAATAAAGAGAGAGTTAAAGTCCTACTGCATGAATTAGGACACAAGGATCACACACGCTCAGAGTACCAGAACGCTCGACTACGCTGTGAAAACGAAGCTGATAGGAATATGATCCATCATCTCGTAAAAGATGCGATAGAAAGCTTAGACGACCCTACAGAGTTTGATTACCTCAAATTCATGTCCTACTACAATCTAAAAACCGTGACAAATGAAATCATGGTAAAAGAGGAATATTATAATTTAGCAAATATAATTTAAGGAGATGTTATGAAAAAGGAAAAAAGTTCTAATTCAAAGCCTTTTTATAAAAAAGTCTGGTTTTGGATATTGGTAGCTATCTTAGCTATCGGTGGTTCAAATGCTCTTACAAAACAAACGTCAAGCAAAGCAGACGAAGAAAAAGCAAGTGCGCTTAAAACTGCTCAAGAACTTGTCGAAAGCAAGGCATCATTTTCTGAGAAAACACTTCTCTGGTATTTAACAGAAAGTGCGAGTCACAAATATTCAAAGAGAGCTGCTCAGTATGCTGTAGATAATGTTGGTGATGTTTGGGTTAATGAAGCACTCGACATTGCAAAAGAAGAAAGAAGTGAAGGTAAGACTGACCAAGAAATCCTTAAAAGTTTGACAGATAATGATGCTCAATTTACTGAAGAGCAGGCTCTGAAAGCCATTGAAAAATTAAATGAATAAAAAAAGCCCCACAATCGCCCTCGCCAAAGTTTGATTGTGAAGCTTATCCTGTATAAAAATCAGCCATTAAAAAGGCCTCTTTTCTATACCCTATTTTACACCATGAAAGGGGTGATGTCAATATTCTCAATGTTTAGACCTTGTCCAGAAGCTGATAAACAAGGAGAATACAATGAAATATAATAAAACAAAATACCCAAATATCTATTACTATGATACTGCAAAAGGCAAACGTTATTACATCAGACGCTCTTTCTATTTTCATGGTAAAAAGAAAGAGATTACTAAAAGTGGTCTCACAACCCTTCCACAAGCTCGTGCAGCCTTGACAGAGATTGAGCAACAAATCCAAGACCAAGAATTAGGTATCAATACAAATCTAACGCTTGATCAGTATTGGGATATCTATTCTGAAAAGAGATTGTCAACAGGGCGCTGGAATGACACTTCCTACTACCTCAATGACAATCTCTATAAGAATCATATCAAGCCAAAGTTTGGTTCTGCCATGCTTAAAAATTTGGATAGAAATGAGTATGAACTCTTTATCGCTGAAAAGTTGCAGAACCATACCAGATACACTGTTCAAACTCTCAATTCCAGCTTCATGGCATTGCTGAATGATGCCGTGAAAAGTGGGAATCTGCTCTCAAATCGCTTGAAAGGTGTCTTTATTGGCCAGAGTGATATCCCTGCTGCTAACAAGAAAGTGACTCTCAAAGAGTTTAAGACTTGGATAGCAAAGGCAGAAGAAATCATGTCAAAACAATTCTACGCTCTAACCTATCTGACCATTTTTGGGTTAAGAAGAGGAGAAGTCTTTGGATTGCGCCCAATGGACGTCACTCAGAACGACAGCGGACGGGCTATACTGCATCTTAGAGACAGTCGAAGCAACCAGACCTTAAAAGGGAAAGGAGGGCTTAAAACGAAGGATTCAGAGCGATATGTCTGCCTTGATGATATCGGAACGGACCTTATCTATTATCTGATAGCTGAAGCTTCTAAGATTAAGCGAAAGTTAGGAATTATCAAGGAACAGCACAAGGATTATATAACTATCAACGAGAAAGGTGGTCTCATCAATCCAAACCAGCTAAATAGAAACTTCAATCTAGTGAATGAAGCAACAGGATTGCATGTAACACCTCACATGATGCGCCACTTCTTCACGACTCAAAGCATTATTGCAGGGGTTCCGCTTGAACAATTAAGCCAGGCGCTGGGGCATACAAAGGTTTATATGACGGATCGTTATAACCAAGTTGAGGACGAACTTACTGAAGCGACAACAGACCTATTTCTTAGTCATATTCGCTAAAAAATCCCCGCCAAAATCTCAAAAAGTCCCCGCCAATTCCCCGACCAAAATCCGAAAAATACCGAAAAATATCGAAAAATGATTTTTAGAATAGTCCCCAAAAGCCTGAAATAGAGCCAAAAAACTCCACCTGATTGGGTGGAGTTAAGGGAGATTATTATGAAAAAGAAAAGTTTAGGATTTTGCTACAACAAGTTAGGAGGTCTTCTTGTAACTGTCTATAGTATACCCAACCTCTCTTAAACTAATCTTAAAATTTCCTATGACCAAACACTTTCTAAAATATTGGTTTGTTCACGACCAGGACCTACTGAGAATGTTGAGATGCGAACACCAACCAACTCACTTACACGACGAACATAATTGCGTGCATTTTCAGGAAGGTCTTCTAAATTACGGACTCCAGTGATGTCTTCTGACCAACCTGGCAATTCCTCATAGATAGGCTTGCAACGTTTCAACTGTTCAAGACTAGCTGGATAGTAGTCGATACGTTGTCCATCAAGATCATAGGCCACACAGATTTTCACTGTATCCAAACCACTCAAAACATCAATAGAGTTCAATGAAAGATTGGTAATCCCAGATACACGACGACTATGACGCATCACAACTGAGTCAAACCAACCCACACGACGTGGACGGCCAGTTGTCGTACCATACTCATGACCTACTTCACGAATGCGATCTCCCACTTCATCAAATAATTCAGTTGGGAAAGGTCCGTCCCCTACACGACTCGTATAGGCTTTACAAACACCTACAACCTTGTCAATCTTACTTGGACCAACACCAGAACCGATTGTCACACCGCCAGCGACAGGGTTTGACGAAGTAACAAATGGATAAGTACCTTGGTCAATATCCAACATAACACCTTGCGCACCTTCAAAAAGCACACGTTTGCCATTATCAAGCGCATCGTTCAAGATAACAGACGTATCTGTCACATACTGCTTGATTTGTTGACCATACTCATAGTACTCTTCAAAAATATCATCAATTGAAATAGGAGTACTACCATACAATTTTTCAAACAGACGATTCTTTTCTGCAAGATTGCGTTCCAAACGTTCACGGAAAATATCCTTATCCAAAAGATCAGCAATACGAATCCCAACACGAGCAGCTTTATCCATATAGGCTGGACCAATACCCTTGATAGTAGTCCCGATTTTATTGTCGCCCTTAGATTCCTCTTGCAGACGGTCTAATTCAATATGATATGGCAAAATGACATGCGCACGGTCCGAAATGCGCAAATTATCTGTTGTCACACCTTCTTCATGAAGATAAGTCAACTCTTTTACCAGAGATTTAGGGTTTACAACCATCCCATTCCCGATGACAGAGATCTTTTCGGGGAAGAAAATACCTGATGGAATCAAGTGCAACTTAAATTTCTTACCATCAATCACAATCGTGTGACCAGCATTATCACCACCTTGATAACGAGCAATTACCTCTGCATTAGCTGAAAGAAAATCTGTAATTTTCCCTTTACCTTCATCACCCCACTGGGTACCTACAACAACAACTGAAGTCATAATAAAATTCGTCTGAGCTACTAGGAGCTCGTCCTTTCTCATATACATGGCAGGAATTTCACCCGCAATTATATCTTACAATTTATTATAAGAAAAAAACACTATTTTATCAAGAAGAAACAGTAGAAAAGATTTGGAAATTCTTTCATTTCTAAATACAGAAGCCTTTGATTATAAGTTAATTCTATATTTTTTAAAATATATCTATAACTATCGTTCGTAATTATGATATAGATACTTCCTATTGGATGAGAGTTGTACCACCTTGCAGTAATTTATCTAGATATAGACGATAAGCTGTTCTAAAGTGATATAGAGAAAAGTCCCTATCGCTTTTAATTTTAAATCGGATTAAATAATATAGTAAAAAACGAAGATGAAGTGATTCCCACTCTGAACAACTCTGACCTAAAGAGGCATATTCTTGTTCAACTAGTTTCAAAAAGACAAATTCTCGGTCATAAAATTTCTGAAGCATATAAAAATTCCCTTTCTTATTAGTAACACTAGTCTAACAAAAAAAGGAACTAAAAAAGCTTCAAATCCTATAAAAGAAGAATTTAAAGCTAAACAAACTAAAAATAAAATAAAGAGGTAATTACAGATTTAAAAATTAAAATTTGAAATTTCAACAGCCCACTATATTTATAAATAAAAAAACGCTCAGTTGAACGTTTCGATTTATACTCCGCCAGTAGGACTCGAACCTACGACATCATGATTAACAGTCATGCGCTACTACCAACTGAGCTATGGCGGATAAAAGCTAAGCGACTTCCATATCTCACAGGGGGCAACCCCCAACTACTTCCGGCGTTCTAGGGCTTAACTGCTGTGTTCGGCATGGGTACAGGTGTATCTCCTAGGCTATCGTCACTTAACTCTGAGTAATACCTACTCAAAATTGAATATCTATCAAATATCAAGAAAACCTTCGCTTTCGTATTCTCAGTTACTTTGGATAAGTCCTCGAGCTATTAGTATTAGTCCGCTACATGTGTCGCCACACTTCCACTTCTAACCTATCTACCTGATCATCTCTCAGGGCTCTTACTGATATAAAATCATGGGAAATCTCATCTTGAGGTGGGTTTCACACTTAGATGCTTTCAGCGTTTATCCCTTCCCTACATAGCTACCCAGCGATGCCTTTGGCAAGACAACTGGTACACCAGCGGTAAGTCCACTCTGGTCCTCTCGTACTAGGAGCAGATCCTCTCAAATTTCCTACGCCCGCGACGGATAGGGACCGAACTGTCTCACGACGTTCTGAACCCAGCTCGCGTGCCGCTTTAATGGGCGAACAGCCCAACCCTTGGGACCGACTACAGCCCCAGGATGCGACGAGCCGACATCGAGGTGCCAAACCTCCCCGTCGATGTGAACTCTTGGGGGAGATAAGCCTGTTATCCCCAGGGTAGCTTTTATCCGTTGAGCGATGGCCCTTCCATACGGAACCACCGGATCACTAAGCCCGACTTTCGTCCCTGCTCGAGTTGTAGCTCTCGCAGTCAAGCTCCCTTATACCTTTACACTCTGCGAATGATTTCCAACCATTCTGAGGGAACCTTTGGGCGCCTCCGTTACCTTTTAGGAGGCGACCGCCCCAGTCAAACTGCCCGTCAGACACTGTCTCCGATAGGGATTACCTATCCGGGTTAGAGTGGCCATAACACAAGGGTAGTATCCCAACAACGTCTCCTTCGAAACTGGCGTCCCGATCTCTTAGACTCCTACCTATCCTGTACATGTGGTACAGACACTCAATATCAAACTGCAGTAAAGCTCCATGGGGTCTTTCCGTCCTGTCGCGGGTAACCTGCATCTTCACAGGTACTAAAATTTCACCGAGTCTCTCGTTGAGACAGTGCCCAAATCATTACGCCTTTCGTGCGGGTCGGAACTTACCCGACAAGGAATTTCGCTACCTTAGGACCGTTATAGTTACGGCCGCCGTTTACTGGGGCTTCAATTCATACCTTCGCTTACGCTAAGCACTCCTCTTAACCTTCCAGCACCGGGCAGGCGTCACCCCCTATACATCATCTTACGATTTAGCAGAGAGCTGTGTTTTTGATAAACAGTTGCTTGGGCCTATTCACTGCGGCTGACGTAAAGTCAGCACCCCTTCTCCCGAAGTTACGGGGTCATTTTGCCGAGTTCCTTAACGAGAGTTCTCTCGCTCACCTGAGGCTACTCGCCTCGACTACCTGTGTCGGTTTGCGGTACGGGTAGAGTATGTTTAAACGCTAGAAGCTTTTCTTGGCAGTGTGACGTCACTAACTTCGCTACTAAACTTCGCTCCCCATCACAGCTCAATGTTATAGAATTAAGCATTTGACTCAATTCACACCTCACTGCTTAGACAGACTCTTCCATTCGTCTGCTTTAGTTAGCCTACTGCGTCCCTCCATCACTACATACTCTAGTACAGGAATATCAACCTGTTGTCCATCGGATACACCTTTCGGTCTCTCCTTAGGTCCCGACTAACCCAGGGCGGACGAGCCTTCCCCTGGAAACCTTAGTCTTACGGTGGACAGGATTCTCACCTGTCTTTCGCTACTCATACCGGCATTCTCACTTCTATGCGTTCCAGCACTCCTCACGGTATACCTTCATCACACATAGAACGCTCTCCTACCATACCTATAAAGGTATCCACAGCTTCGGTAAATTGTTTTAGCCCCGGTACATTTTCGGCGCAGGGTCACTCGACTAGTGAGCTATTACGCACTCTTTGAATGAATAGCTGCTTCTAAGCTAACATCCTAGTTGTCTGTGCAACCCCACATCCTTTTCCACTTAACAATTATTTTGGGACCTTAGCTGGTGGTCTGGGCTGTTTCCCTTTCGACTACGGATCTTAGCACTCGCAGTCTGACTGCCGACCATAATTCATTGGCATTCGGAGTTTATCTGAGATTGGTAATCCGGGATGGACCCCTCACCCAAACAGTGCTCTACCTCCAAGAATCTTTATGTCGACGCTAGCCCTAAAGCTATTTCGGAGAGAACCAGCTATCTCCAAGTTCGTTTGGAATTTCTCCGCTACCCACAAGTCATCCAAGCACTTTTCAACGTGCCCTGGTTCGGTCCTCCAGTGCGTCTTACCGCACCTTCAACCTGCTCATGGGTAGGTCACATGGTTTCGGGTCTACGACATGATACTAGTGCGCCCTATTCAGACTCGGTTTCCCTGCGGCTCCGTCTCTTCAACTTAACCTCGCATCATATCGTAACTCGCCGGTTCATTCTACAAAAGGCACGCTCTCACCCATTAACGGGCTCGAACTTGTTGTAGGCACACGGTTTCAGGTTCTATTTCACTCCCCTCCCGGGGTGCTTTTCACCTTTCCCTCACGGTACTGGTTCACTATCGGTCACTAGGGAGTATTTAGGGTTGGGAGATGGTCCTCCCAGATTCCGACGGGATTTCACGTGTCCCGCCGTACTCAGGATACTGCTAGGTACAAAGACTATTTTAAATACGAGGCTGTTACTCTCTTTGGCTGATCTTCCCAAATCATTCTTCTATAATCTTTGAGTCCACATTGCAGTCCTACAACCCCGAAGAGTAAACTCTTCGGTTTGCCCTCCTGCCGTTTCGCTCGCCGCTACTAAGGCAATCGCTTTTGCTTTCTCTTCCTGCAGCTACTTAGATGTTTCAGTTCACTGCGTCTTCCTCCTCACATCCTTAACAGATGCGGGTAACAGGTAGTACCTGTTGGGTTCCCCCATTCGGAAATCCCTGGATCATCGCTTACTTACAGCTACCCAAGGCATATCGTCGTTTGTCACGTCCTTCTTCGGCTCCTAGTGCCAAGGCATCCACCGTGCGCCCTTATTAACTTAACCTTATTTTTTGACCTTTCAGTCATAAACTCTTATTAATACTACAGCGTTTTCGGTTTATTTTCTTGTTACTATTTGATATAGATATTCAATTTTCAATGTGCATTACTTGGTGATCTCTCACCAATGGAGCCTAGCGGGATCGAACCGCTGACCTCCTGCGTGCAAAGCAGGCGCTCTCCCAGCTGAGCTAAGGCCCCACAAGACCTCTCAAGACTAAACAAGACCAATGTGCAGTTCCTTATCCTTAGAAAGGAGGTGATCCAGCCGCACCTTCCGATACGGCTACCTTGTTACGACTTCACCCCAATCATCTATCCCACCTTAGGCGGCTGGCTCCTAAAAGGTTACCTCACCGACTTCGGGTGTTACAAACTCTCGTGGTGTGACGGGCGGTGTGTACAAGGCCCGGGAACGTATTCACCGCGGCGTGCTGATCCGCGATTACTAGCGATTCCGACTTCATGTAGGCGAGTTGCAGCCTACAATCCGAACTGAGACTGGCTTTAAGAGATTAGCTTGCCGTCACCGGCTTGCGACTCGTTGTACCAGCCATTGTAGCACGTGTGTAGCCCAGGTCATAAGGGGCATGATGATTTGACGTCATCCCCACCTTCCTCCGGTTTATTACCGGCAGTCTCGCTAGAGTGCCCAACTAAATGATGGCAACTAACAATAGGGGTTGCGCTCGTTGCGGGACTTAACCCAACATCTCACGACACGAGCTGACGACAACCATGCACCACCTGTCACCTCTGTCCCGAAGGAAAACTCTATCTCTAGAGTGGTCAGAGGGATGTCAAGACCTGGTAAGGTTCTTCGCGTTGCTTCGAATTAAACCACATGCTCCACCGCTTGTGCGGGCCCCCGTCAATTCCTTTGAGTTTCAACCTTGCGGTCGTACTCCCCAGGCGGAGTGCTTAATGCGTTAGCTGCGGCACTAAACCCCGGAAAGGGTCTAACACCTAGCACTCATCGTTTACGGCGTGGACTACCAGGGTATCTAATCCTGTTTGCTCCCCACGCTTTCGAGCCTCAGCGTCAGTTACAAGCCAGAGAGCCGCTTTCGCCACCGGTGTTCCTCCATATATCTACGCATTTCACCGCTACACATGGAATTCCACTCTCCCCTCTTGCACTCAAGTTAAACAGTTTCCAAAGCGTACTATGGTTAAGCCACAGCCTTTAACTTCAGACTTATCTAACCGCCTGCGCTCGCTTTACGCCCAATAAATCCGGACAACGCTCGGGACCTACGTATTACCGCGGCTGCTGGCACGTAGTTAGCCGTCCCTTTCTGGTAAGATACCGTCACAGTGTGAACTTTCCACTCTCACACTCGTTCTTCTCTTACAACAGAGCTTTACGATCCGAAAACCTTCTTCACTCACGCGGCGTTGCTCGGTCAGACTTCCGTCCATTGCCGAAGATTCCCTACTGCTGCCTCCCGTAGGAGTCTGGGCCGTGTCTCAGTCCCAGTGTGGCCGATCACCCTCTCAGGTCGGCTATGTATCGTTGCCTTGGTGAGCCGTTACCTCACCAACTAGCTAATACAACGCAGGTCCATCTGGTAGTGATGCAATTGCACCTTTTAAGCAAATGTCATGCAACATCTACTCTTATGCGGTATTAGCTATCGTTTCCAATAGTTATCCCCCGCTACCAGGCAGGTTACCTACGCGTTACTCACCCGTTCGCAACTCATCCGCTCGGTGCAAGCACCAAGCTTCAGCGTTCTACTTGCATGTATTAGGCACGCCGCCAGCGTTCGTCCTGAGCCAGGATCAAACTCTCATTAAAAGTTTGAGTTCTCACTCATTTCTGTCACTGACAGATTTATTGTTTTTTTCATTGTTCAGTACTATAACTTCAGTTATAGTGCCCTGCACATTGGTTCGTCTTGTTCAGTTTTCAAAGGTCTTTGTCTCTCACTTCTCTCATGAGCGACAACTATATTAGTATATCACAGCTACCTGCCTCTGTCAACAGATTTTTTAAACTTTTTTCAAGTTTTTTCTAGCCACAATACACCATAGTCCGTACGGGATTCGAACCCGTGTTACCGCCGTGAAAAGGCGGTGTCTTAACCCCTTGACCAACGGACCTGAGTTTTTCAACTCTTTCTATTATACCTACTTTTCATCCTTTGTCAAGGACTTTTTTCAGTGAAGTTGATTTTTTCTTTTCTTCACTAACTTAACCACTGCTTCTGTCCGTGCAGTGTGGGGAAACATATCGACTGACTGGATATACTGTAGGTCATAGACTTTTACTAGTTTAGCTAAATCTCGTGCCAAGGTCGAAACATTGCAAGAAACATAGACCATTTTTTCTGGAACATAGGTCAGAATGGTATCCAACAGCTTATCATCTAACCCTGTACGAGGAGGGTCGACTATCAGGGCTTCCGCTCGGTAGCCATCACATTAGACCATAAAAAGAGAGGTTGAACCTCTCTAAATTTATTTTTCTTCACTCATTTTTGATTTTACTTCATCATAAGATAGTGCATGGGATTCCTCTTCTACGGTCTCAGGCATTTTACCTGTTTCGTAAAGAGATTTAATCTGTGTACTATCCAATGTTTCATATTTCAACAATGCCTCTGCAATCAGTTTGTGGGTTTCACGATTTGATTGAATAATCTCAGCTGCTTTATTCCGTGCCTCATTTAATAATGAACGAACTTCCTCATCAATCTCATAGGCTGTTTGTTCTGAAATTGATTTTTGAGGACTTTGTGCACCAAACATAGCATGATTACCTTCGTATTGAACTGGGCCAAGTTTTTCACTCATACCGTATTCAGTGACCATTGCACGAGCCATCTGTGTAGCTTGTTCAAAGTCATTTGAAGCTCCTGTCGTTTGGACATTAAAGATAATCTCCTCAGCTACACGACCGCCCATCAAACCTGCCAATTGCTCTTTCATGTCTTCTTTAGATAGAAGCATTTGATCCTCTTTCGGAAGTGCAATCATGTAGCCACCTGCACGTCCACGTGGTACAATGGTAACTTTATGAACAACACGTGCATTTGACAAGACTAAACCAACAATGGTATGTCCAGCCTCATGATAAGCAACCAATTCACGTTCTCTTTGTGATACTGTTTTATCTTTCTTAGATGGTCCAGCAATTACTCTGTCCTCTGCCTCATCAATATCTGAAGCGTCAATGATTGATTTGTTGCGACGAGCAGCAACTAAGGCCGCTTCATTTAGAACATTTTCTAAGTCAGCTCCCACAAATCCTGGGGTTTGTTGGGCAACTAATTTCAAATCAACATCTTCTGCCAGAGGTTTATTTTTAGCATGAACTTTCAAGATTGCTTCACGACCTTTAACATCAGGGCGACCAACTAAGACTTTTCTATCAAAACGTCCTGGACGGAGAAGAGCTGGATCTAGAACATCTGAACGGTTCGTCGCAGCGATAACGATGATCCCTTCATTTCCCTCAAAACCATCCATTTCAATCAAGAGTTGGTTCAAGGTTTGTTCACGTTCATCATTTCCTCCACCTAGGCCAACACCACGTTGGCGACCAACAGCATCTATTTCATCGATAAAGATGATGGCTGGTGCCGCTTTTTTTGCATCCTCAAAAAGAGAACGAACGCGGCTTGCACCAACTCCGACAAACATTTCTACAAAGTCAGATCCTGAGATACTAAAGAATGGAACACCTGCTTCCCCAGCAACTGCCTTAGCAAGTAAGGTCTTACCTGTTCCCGGAGGTCCCTCCAAAAGAACACCTGCAGGAATACGTGCACCAAGTTTTGTAAATCGTTTTGGATCTTTTAGGAATTCAACAACTTCTACTAATTCTTGTTTTTCTTCCTCGGCACCAGCAACATCTGAGAATCGTACCTTGATATCTTCTTTATTTGCAGCTTTGGCCTTGCTACGTCCAAAACTCATTGGATTTCGGCCACTATTTCCTCCCATATTTCCCATCATAGAGAATAGGAAGAAGAAGAGAATAGCAAATGGTACAACAGAGACAAGGATATTGATCCACATACCGCTTGAACTCTCATGTTTGACTGTTACTTCTGCCTGATGTTCAGAAGCAAGTTTTTGCAATTCTGAAACGGTTGAATCAGACGGAAGAATAGTACTTGAGAATCTTTCTACTGTTGTAGTTGTAGGAGGGAAAAATTGAATTCCCGTTTCTTCTTTACTAGTCTTAGAATTTTTATAAACACCAGACACTTCAATGACGCTACCATTTGGCTGATAGGTTAATTCTTTTACATTGTCTGCTGTAATTTCTTTTACCAGTTCTGTATAGTTAATTTTTTCGCTTCGTCCTGCAGTATTTCCAGAGTAAAAATACTGGAATCCTGTCACTAGGAAGAAGATAATTAACAAGTATAGAAATGGGTTTCTAACTAAACCATTATTTTGTTTTTTCATTAAAGATAGATCTTTCTAATTTGAATAAACTTCTTCTTTCAATACTCCAACATAAGGAAGGTTACGATAATTTTCTTTATAATCTAGACCATAACCTACTACAAACTCATTTGGAATAGTAAAGCAAGTATAATCCGCTTCAATTTCAACAACACGTCCCTCTGGTTTATCCAACAAAGTCGCGATTTTAACAGAAGCTGCTTCTCTTTCAATAAACATATCTCGCAAATTTTTCAAGGTTTGACCTGTATCGATGATATCCTCTACAAATAAAACATGTCTTCCTTTGATATCTTGAGTCACGTCTTGCTTGATATTGATCACACCACTACTTGCTGTTCCACCATGGTAGCTAGATACCATCATGAAGTCCATCTCAATATGCGTATCAATATGTTTGACCAATTCAGCCATAAAAGGAATCGATCCTTTCAAAATTCCAATAAGAATTGGATTTTTCCCCTCATATTCTTTTGTTAGTTGCGAACCTAGCTTTTTAGCTGCTTCTGTAATTTCATCATGTGAAACGAGGATTTTTTTAATATCGTGTTCTAACATCTTTTTACCTATCTATTTTTTCTATATAAATTACAGTGTTCATTATATCATTTTTCGTGTTTTTACTCAAATCACTGGTCGCAATTCCTAAAATTGAGACAATTTCTCCAAATTGCTCAATAATAGGGGTTGTTTTTCGTTTTTCAATAGGGATTTTCAAATCTATAAATAAGCGTCTCAGTTTCTTTCGATGACCATTTAGGATAATAACATCGCCAGATTTTCGACATCTAATATGTACAAATGTTTCCCGTGAAACCATTACTTTTTGAACAAAATCCCCTTCAATAGGGATGCCAAAGGAAAATAAATAGCCCATATATCGAACTTGATTTTGATAGTGTAACACAAGTTCATCTTCCTTTTCATCGGACTGAGGACTGATTTTACAAACTCGAAAATTCTGATACTCTTTTATCAATTCATAGCCATTTTTAAGAGAATGACGATACTGGCTTTTTGTTGCTAAAATCTGTTTAACATCAGCAAACTGAGCCTTTGTTAGATTTAAGTCTGGAAATTGATTCAGATAATTCTGGAGCAAGATCCCTTGAGTTTGTTGTGAGTATGAAAATAGCTCATTCAAATCTTCCACATCAATTTGTTTAGAAAGCTCCGTTATTGTTGCTTGGTAATCTGAAATCTCTCTTCCTAAATCTAAAAGGGCGGATTTAAGACGAGGATTTTCTTTTTCAAGTTCTGGTAAATACCTATTTCGAATCCGATTTCGAAAATAGCTGTTCTCACGATTTGTTTGATCTTCGAAATGAAAAATTGGTGGAAAATCCTTTTTATGAAAATGCAATAAGGGACGGAGGATTTCAATATCATCAACTACTTGGCTTCCTTTTATTCCTGTTAAATGACGTAGCCGACTTCCTCGAATCAAGCGCATCAAAATCGTTTCAACCTGATCATCTGCATGATGGGCAGTAACCAAGGCAGTTGCTCCAACCTCTTTTATGATTTTCCTAAAAAAATCATAACGAAACTCTCGAGCACGCGCTTCTGAAAAGTCTCCTGAAAAGCTTGTGATATAAATAGGAAGTTCAGCTGCATCAGCTAACTTCCTTAGTTCATTTTCCTCCCAGTCAGACTCACTTCTCTGCTTGTGATTGACATGAGCTAAAATCAACTCAATTCCCAACTCTTCTTGATAAGTAGACAATAACTGGAATAAAAACATTGAATCAAGTCCACCAGACAGAGCCAATAATACTTTAGAATGTTTTTTGAAATACTCTTTTCGGAGAAAATGATTTAAAAAATCCTGTTTCCTCATTTTAGAACCTCATAGACATCCTTGGCTATCTTAGAAATGGTGTCATAATCAGAATTTTTGGTGAAAATGGAAAGAACGAAAGGAGAATCCGTATAAACAATGGCAGTGTCATGTTTAAACTCGTCGGCATCTCCGATTTTATGAGCTAACTTAACCGAAACACCTTTTGCAATTCTTTGGTTGTCAAAATCAGTCTTGCTCAGAGACTCTAAGACAAAACCATTCTGATTATAAATAGCTTCCATGACTTTTCCAGCCATTTTTGAAGAAGTCAATTTATCATTCACATCCCAATCTTCACCCATAATGGTGGACATTTTTTCTTTGAAAGCCCCGTCAGATTGATTGGTCACATAATAACCTAAAATATTATGAGCAACATTGTCAGACTCTTTTGTTACCTTGGTAATTAACTGTTGAAGACTGTATTCTTTGTTATCTTCTTTTTTAGGTAAGCTACCACTACCTTCTGGTTTATAGGACCCAGGGAAACTATTTACTTCTGGGACATACTTGAAGCTACTGTCTAACGTATACTCTCCTTGATTTATCTTATCTTGAGCATAATAAAGATAGGCTAGTTTCAAGATGCTAGCTGCATAGAGTTTGCTGTCTTCATTCACCCCAGCCTCTTTACCCGTGCTCAGTTGTTTAACATAAATAGAATAATTTTCATTCTGATAGTTGTTTGATAAAACTTCTTGAACCTTCTGGATGCGATTATCTTCTTCTGAGACGAACTCTTTGGATACCCACCCAACTTGATCAATATGCAGAAATTCTTGTCCCTCAGCAAAGAGAGTTCTATCCACTAGTACGTGTTGATAGGGAGAGAGGGTAGAAGAAATTTCTTTAGCGTCATAAGGGCTGTTATAAATAACAAACCCTGGTTCTAACCATACTTGTTTATTTTGAGTTTGAACTTGACTTTGATCATAGACCAAACGCTTATCTGCAACGATAAATTGATGATTATCTAATCTAAAAACAGGAACACCTTGTCTATTCAAACGCCATTCTACGATTTTAAAGGTGGTTCCAGGAGTCAATTTACCAGACTCCTTGACAAGATCCTCATTAGCATAGACAGCTGTTTCTCCGTATACCATTGGGGTCTCCAGAGTTTCTTTATAGTAGAATCCATAATCAGACTCGGTTAGATAATAAATTTCTTGCGAAGAGTAAGGAAGCTGTTTTTCTGTGCTAACTACTCTTGAGGTTATGATAAAAGCAGGTAGCAATAAAACTACTAAGAACTTACGCATTCTTCTCTTCCCTTTCTTCTTGCAATCGTAATAAATGGTTTTTAGCTGCCAATTCCTCTAATTTTTCATCTGATAAGCTTAGAAACTGCTCAACAACTTCCAATAAATTTTCCATGACATTACCTCGGAAGCAAATCAGGAATTGTGTAAATTGCTTCTCGTTTCTTTGAGTAATAGTACTTGGCGCGTGCATATTTTGCTACATAGTCTTCATCTTTCAACTTTGCAGCAAAAGCAGATTCCTTATCCTTTTCGTCACTAAGAGTTTGGTACTGCTCTTTCAACTCTGTCAATTGCTGGCGGCGTTGCAGTAACTGATCATAGCTTTTGGCCAAGTTATAAGTTGGTAAAATAAACAACAAAATCATCAAAATAAGGATCCAACCCATAAAACGATTCCTCTTTTGTCTCTCCTTCATCAGGTAACGACGACGTTGGTGTTCATTTTGAATAAAAGAATTATTCATCTGTACAATATTTTTAGACATTTTCTTCTACCCGTGTTTCACTGAGAATTTCATACATGCCTGCTGCATCTTCTTTTTTTGTACTATCTTTCATCTCTAGTACTTTAACAAGCAACAACTTATTTCCAAAGCGAATTTCAACTTGGTCATCAACTTTCAAATCCGTTGAACTTTTGGCCAAGATTCCATTCACCTTGATTCTACCTTTATCTGCTACTTCTTTTGCGACTGTGCGACGCTTAATAATTCGTGATACTTTTAAATACTTGTCTAATCTCATTTTTATTACCTCAAAATATTATTGTACCATTTTTATCCTTTTTATAGAAGAAAAATGTTAAATGGGATTTGCTTCCTTTGATTCTTTTATCTCTAATAAACTGATTCTTTTATCTCTAATAAACTGATTCTTTTATCTCTAATAAACTTTCTCCAAAAATCAGCAAACCTTCTAAAATTTCATAATCCTTCTTGTTTCGGACATCGAATACAACTTCCATTAATCCCTTATTCTCAGCTATGGCTGCTTTTAAATTCGTTGCGGATAAAGCTTTAAAATAATCTTGAGCCAAGAATAGTCGTTGAGTGACTTTTTCAAATTGAACTGTAATCTTATTTTCTTTTCTTTCCACACGTTCTACAAATACCTTGTCAAAATATGACTTGACCAAACCAATCTCTAAAAGGTATGCTACTACGTCTGGGTATTCTCCAAAGCGGTCCATCAACTCTTCTTGTAGTTCTTCATAGTTGACACGATTGTCAATTTGACGAATTTTCTTGTAAATTTCAATCTTATGTCGTTGGTCAGAAATATAAGTATCAGGAAGATAAGCATCAATTTGTAAAATCAACTCAGCATTTCCTTTGATTCTTTTATTCACATTACCGTTCCGTTTAGCAATAGCTTCCTCTAATAACTGTGAATACAATTCAAAACCAACAGAATCAATGAAACCAGACTGCGATTTTCCTAGGAGATTTCCTGCTCCACGAATCGAAAGATCTCGCATCGCAATCTTAAATCCTGAGCCTAATTCTGTAAATCCCTTAATCGCTTCTAATCTCTTTTCAGAGACTTCACTAATTGATTTTTCTGGACGATACATAAGATAGGCATAGGCAATACGATTACTACGACCGACTCTTCCTCTTAATTGATACAAGGTTGACAAACCCATATGGTCTGCATTTTCAATAAATAAGGTATTGGCATTTGGAATATCTACCCCTGTCTCAATAATAGTAGTCGTCACCAAAATATCATACTGACCTTCAATGAAATCAAGTAGAGTATTTTCCAACTGAATTTCACTCATTTGTCCATGAACATACCCAATCGAAGCCTCTGGAATCAACTCCTGTAATTCCGAAACCTTCTGGTCAATCGTGTCAACCTTATTGTAAAGATAGTAAATTTGACCTCCACGCTCCATTTCACGCAAGACAGCATCACGAATGACACTATCATTCTTCTCTAATACATAGGTTTGAACAGGATAGCGATTGGTTGGAGGAGTTTCAATAACAGACAAATCTCGGATTCCCAGCATAGACATGTGGAGAGTACGAGGGATTGGCGTTGCTGTCAAGGTTAGAACATCTACTTGTTTTTTCAGTTCTTTCAAAGTTTCCTTATGCTTGACACCAAATCGTTGTTCCTCATCAATAATCATCAATCCCAAATCTGAAAACACAACATCTTTTGACAAAACACGATGCGTTCCAATCAAAATATCGACTTGACCATTCTTTAGTTTTTCAAGTGTTTCTGCCTGCTCTTTTTTACTTCTAAAGCGACTCAACACATCAATATTAACAGCAAAATTTTGGAATCGTTCCTTAAAATTCGTATAGTGCTGTTGCGCTAAAACCGTCGTTGGAACTAGAACGACCACCTGTTTGTGATCATTGACAGCCTTAAATGCTGCACGCATTGCAACTTCAGTCTTTCCAAAACCAACATCCCCAACTAAAAGTCGATCCATGGGATGAGAATCCTGCATATCTCTCTTGATTTCCTCAATACTACGAAGTTGATCATCCGTTTCAACATAAGGGAAGGCATCATCAAAAGCATGTTGCTCATCATCATCAGTTGAGAAAGCAAACCCCTTCAACTGACTACGCTCAGAATAAAGTTTGATTAAATCATCAGCTATATCCTCTACCTGGTTCTTAACTTTTTGCTTGGCCTTTTTGAAATGACCATCATTTAATTTATTAAGTTTTGGCGCTTTCCCATCACTTGAAACATATTTAGACAGTAACTGAATCTGTTCTACTGGGATGGAGATTTGGTCACCATTTTGATACTGTACACTGACATAATCACGGTGAATCCCTTTGATTTCAATTGTTTCGATTCCTAAATATTGACCAATTCCATGAATATGGTGAACAACGTAGTCACCTTTTTCAAGTTCATTATAATCTTTTAATCGCTCTGCATTTGAAGCATGTTGTCTTCTAAACCGACGTTTTAATTTCTTTTGAAAAATCTCATGTTCAGTAATCAAGAGAATTTTTTCATCTACAAAATGAAAACCATGTCTTAGATTACCCTCAATCAAGTTTACAGATTCTTTACAGATACTTGACTTATCTTTGGAATCCAATTTGATTTGGTATTCCTCTAAAACATCCTCCAATGTTTTACTTCCCATTGAATTGCTAGACTGCAAAACAATGGTGTAGTCCATTTTTTTGTATCGCTCAATTTCATCTTTTAAAAATGAAAATTGATTGAAAAACTCTTGCATGGGGTATTGATTAAATTGATAAATGTGATCAAACTTAAGATTTCCTAAGCCCTTTTGCAGATTGGAGAAAAAGGTAACTGGACTTTGTTTTTTATAGGTTTGCTCTGTATCTGCAAAATACTGCATCCCAGAAAATGATTTACCATTCTGTAAATCTTCTGTAAAGTATTGTGCTAATTCTCTTTCAAAGGATTCATACTGATTCATCAATTTTTGATAGTCATCAAAGAATACTGGTGTATCTTTTTCAATATAATCAAAGACAGTCCATGTTTTATCATAACATAAGGACAAAAACTTTCGACTATCTGAATGTACTTGTTTTTGATGAAAACTTGACAAAATTTCTTCTAGATAGGATTTCAAAATCGGCGATAGAGTCTTCGAAATTTGCTTTTCTAAAGCCGACTGACCTCGTTGATAATCCTTTTCTCTCAAAAGCAGATCACTAGCTGGAAAGATAGTGAGTTCTGTTTGATTTTCTTTTGATAATTGTGTTTCGACTTCAAAAGTACGAATACCATCTACTTCATCACCAAAAAACTCAATTCGGAAAGGTTCTAACTGAGACATCTCAAAAATATCTAAAATATCTCCTCGAATACTAAACTCACCTTGGGTCTGTACTTGCGTAACTTTGCGATAGCCTATTTCCTTTAATTTGTGAAGAAGGTCATGTTGGTCATATTCTTCACCGACTGCAATCCTTATAATACTTTCTTTAAATCCAGTTGGAGAAGGTAAAATCAAGCGACTTGCTGCGATATTACAAACTAAAATCCCTTTCTTAGATGAATCAGTTAAAAAACGCAAGGCTTCAACTCGCGAAATGATTTTTTCTTGTGAAGACATCAAAAACTCTACCATAGGAGAGTCATCAACCAAAAATGGATATACAAATTCCTCTCCTAAGAGAGAAAGAAGATCACTGATAATTCTTTCTGCTTCTCCATAAGTTGAAGTCAGTAACACAATCTTATTTTCTTTTTCTAGGCTGCTTGCAATTGCAAGAGCCTTAGTAGACATTGATAAACCAAGTATTAGTTGTCTTTTCTTATCTATCAGATTTTGATGCCATTTTTTTATCTGGTCATTTTCTGAGAATAAATCTAATAAAGTCACCATTTATCAATTATACCTCTGCATTGTTTTCTCAAAGTTTTTCTCTTGTAAAAAGTAGTTTACAGCATTGTCAACCTTGTCAATCGACTGTAAAACACCTACATAGTCATCCTGATCAAACTTACTTAAAACATGGTGAACCACTGACATACCTTTTTTAGGTCTTCCAATACCTATTTTAACACGGTTAAAGACCTGAGTACCTATATGTTGAATAATAGATTTGATCCCATTATGACCACCTGCTGAGCCCTTTGCTCTTAAACGAATTTTTCCAACTTCCATGTCAAGGTCGTCGTAAATAACGAGTAAATCTTCAATATCCAAACCATAGTAAGTCAATAAAGCATGAACAGCTTTCCCGCTTTCATTCATAAACGTCGTTGGTTTGACAAGATAAATTTTTTCACCATTAAGAAAAAAAGATGCTAGGTCAGCTTGAAATATTTTATCGTGTGTGAAAGTGACATTTTGTTTTTTAGCTAATTGGTCAATCAACATAAAGCCAACATTGTGCTTGGTTTCAAAATATTTAACCCCTGGATTTCCTAATCCAACAAGTAATTTAGTCATTTATTTTCCTTTCAAAAGCCAAAAGGGTTGGAATTTTTTTCCAACCTATTTGACACTATTTGTTAAATATTATTAGACATTAAAGCGGAATTCCATGATATCGCCATCTTGAACGATATATTCTTTTCCTTCTTCACGCAAGCGTCCAGCTTCTTTTACAGCCTTTTCAGATCCGTATTTCACTAGATCCTCATATGACATGGTTACTGCACGAATAAAGCCTTTTTCGAAGTCAGAGTGGATAATACCAGCTGCTTGAGGAGCTTTCATACCACGCTTAAAGGTCCAAGCACGGACTTCTTTTTCACCAGCTGTAAAGTAAGTTCCAAGTCCAAGTAAGTGGTAAGCAGCTCGAGTCAATTTATCAACACCTGATTCTGTCAAGCCAAGTGCTTCAAGAAACTCTTGCTTATCTTCATCATCTAACTCAGAAATTTCTTCTTCAGCACGCGCGGAAATAACTACTACTTCAGCATTCTCTGTCGCTGCAAATTCACGAATTTGTTTGACATAATCGATAGAATCTGGATCTGAAACGACATCTTCATCCACATTAGCAACATAAAGAACTGGTTTGGTTGTCAGAAGGAAGAGTCCTTTGACTACTTTTTGTTCCTCATCTGTGAATTCAATGGTACGTGCTGATTTTCCATCTTCAAGGACTGGTTTAATTTTTTGAAGAACATTGAATTCCGCCACAGATTCCTTATCTTTTTGCGTACGTGCCATCTTTTCTACACGCGCATAGCGTTTATTTACTGACTCTAGGTCAGCAAGAATCAACTCTAGGTTAATGGTATCAATATCTGCAAGTGGATCCACAAAGGCGTCTTCACGTCCTTGCTCGCGCATAACATTTTCATCATCAAAAGCACGAACTACATGAACAATCGCATCTACTTCACGGATATTAGCCAAGAATTTATTTCCTAGACCTTCTCCTTTTGATGCTCCTTTTACAATCCCTGCAATATCTGTAAATTCAAAGGTTGTTGGGACTGTCTTTTTAGGTGTGATCATTTCAGTTAGTTTTTGTAGGCGTTCATCTGGAACTTCTACCATTCCAACATTTGGATCAATAGTCGCAAATGGGTAGTTTGCTGCCTCTGCTCCTGCTTTTGTAATTGCATTAAAAAGGGTTGATTTACCAACGTTTGGCAAACCAACGATACCTGCTGTTAAAGCCATAGTTTCTCATTCTCCGTTCTCATTTCAATCCCTAACATTATAACACAAAAAGGGAAAACTTGCTAACCCTCTAACTAAGGATTCTTAGTCAATAATCTTATTCATTTTTCGTTCAAAATCATAGCGACTCATCATGACAAGGTGGTCACAATTGCTACATTTGATTTTGATATCTGCCCCTACACGTGTAATTTTCCAACGATTGGCCTTTTTACCTGTTGACTTGATGGTGCAAGCATGTGGTTTTTTCATTTCAACAAAATTTCCAACTTGATACATACTACTCTCCTTTTCTTTTTCGATTATATCATAAAAGAGGCGAGCCAGGCTCAACCTCTTTCACTTAATTTGTACGAACTGGTGTAATGAGCTGCATGAAGTCTTCGTCAGTATCTGCTGGCACAAGAGTAAATGGACGAACAGCTGAGATAAAGCTAATAGTTACCTTTTCGCTATTTAAAGCCTTGAGGGAATCAATCAAGTAAGTTGGGTTGAAACTAATAGTTAAATCATCACCAGTCACCTGCTCCGTATCGATTTCTTCGTTTACTTTACCAACTTCTGGAGAGTGAACATGGGCGCTAACAACTCCACCTTTAATTTCAAGCTTCACAGTACCATTTTGAGTCGCACTTGATAAGAGACGTGCACGCTCCATAGTTTGACGCAAATTAACCACATCAAAAGTAATTGTAGTGTTAAAGTCTGTTGGAATCAAGCGATCTGTATCAGGATAATTTCCTTCTAGGAGACGAGTGTAGAAGCTAATATTTTCGCTTCTAAAGAGGATTTGATTATTTGCAAAGAAAATCTCTACAGTTTCAATATCGTCTGTAAATACCGCTGAAAATTCGCGTAGAGAACGACTAGGAATTACTACATCGAAATCATCACCATTTTTTTCAAGAGTCAATTTCTTCTGGCTAAGGCGGTGTGAGTCTGTCGCAACCGTTTTTAGTTCTTTGTGTTGGCTCAATACGAAGTGGACACCTGTTAAAATTGGACGACTTTCCTGCGTACTTGCAGCAAAAGCTGTTTCATTGATAATTTTCTTGAGTAGTTTTGTTTCAAGATCCAAAGGTGTGCTTGCTGAAATTTCTTGGATGCGTGGGTATTGTTCGCTATCTTTTCCTTTTAGGGTAATTTCTGATTTACCACTTGTTAAGACAATTTGTTTTTGTTCAATCTCTTTGAAATCAAGGGTTACATCTGGAAGACTGGATACAACATTGATAAAGAAAGAGGCTTCAAGAAGAATCGAACCTAAGGAAGTAATCAAAAGACCAGCATCTTCATTTTTTTGAGAAATGAAATTTTCAATAGAAATTTGACCATTTGATCCAATTAAAGTAATTCCTTCATTGCTAACATCAATTTTGATTGTTGATAAAATCGGAATAGCATTTTTAGAGCTAATTGCTCTTTTTGTAGTATTTAAGGCTTGTAAAAATAAATTTTTATTAATTGAAAAATGAATCATGGATTCTCCTTTATTTATTCTTAGTATTAGAAAGTTAATAGTAATAATAGAGTGTGTGAATTCTGTGGAAAACTGATTTCTCTTTAGTAAATTCAAGCTTCTTAGCTTGTTTAAAAAATGTGGATAAAAAAGATAAGAAAGGAAAAGTTATCCACAAGCTACTTAATTTTCTTTTTGATTGCTTCTATTTCTAAACGTAAATTATCATCTTCGTCAATCAATGATTTAATTTTAGCATGGGCATGAATAACGGTGGTGTGATCCTTTCCGCCAAATTCTTTTCCGATTTTTGGAAGACTGTTATCTGTCAGTTCTCTAGCTAGGTACATGGCAACTTGACGTGCTAAAACGATGTTTTGAACTCGTCTCGTACCCTTCATTTCTTTGACACTCACTCCATAAAAATTACCAACCTCAGTTTGAATTTTCTCAATTGGAATAACAAGTATCTGGCGGGCGTCTTGTTTACGTGCTCTAATAGCTTCTGCAGCAATATCAATAGTGATATCCTTAATATTCTTTACTCTGGCAATTAAAGTGATATCGTTGATTGCTCCTTCCAGTTCTCGAACATTTGAATCAAATTGGCCAGCCAAGTATTCCAGAGTATCACTTTGGAAATGGTAATCCAAATGCTCTGTTTTACTTTGAAGAATGGCGATACGTGTCTCAAAGTCAGGAGGAGTGATATTTTGCGTCAATCCCCAGCTAAAGCGCGTGACAAGTCTCTCTTCAAGTCCTTCTAGGTGTTTAGGACTTCGATCACTGGTTAGAACAATCTGTTTCTGTTTATCATGAAGAGCATTGAAGGTATTGAAAAATTCTTCCTGGGTCGCTACTTTTTTGCCACTGAGAGATTGGATATCATCGATTAATAAGAGATCAAGACTACGGTAAGTCTTTTTGAACTTTTCCATTTCCCCAAGTCGCAAGTGTTCAAGAAAGTCATTGATAAAGCTTTCGGCAGGAATGTATTTGACACGCGCATCAGGAATATTTTTCAAAATCTCATTTCCAATCGCATTGAGCAAATGAGTCTTTCCAAGACCAGGTCCTCCATAGATGAAAAGAGGATTATAGGTCAGAGCTAA